>JAYUHT010000214.1:0-5582 GCA_043766725.1 Burkholderiales bacterium
GTCGCGCTTTTACCTGAGCCTCGATGACCCGCTGATGCGCATCTTCGCCGGCGACCGCGTGCGCGCCATCATGGACCGGCTGAAGATGCCTGAGGGCGAGGCGATTGAAGCCGGCATCGTCACGCGCAGCATCGAAGGCGCGCAGCGCAAAGTGGAGGCGCGCAATTTCGACGTGCGCAAACAGCTGCTTGAGTACGACGATGTCAGCAACGACCAGCGCAAGGTCATCTACCAGCAGCGCAGCGAAATCCTCGAAGCCCAGGCGCTGAGCGAGCAGATCGCCAACCTGCGCCGCGCCGCCATGACGGACGTGGTGCGCACCTTCGTGCGGGCTGAAAGCCTGGAGGAGCAATGGGATCTGCCCGGCTTGCAAAAGGTGCTGACTGACGAATGGCAGCTCGACCTGAATTTGAGTGCTGACGTTGACAGCAGCGACACGATCACCGACGACGACATCGTGGCCAAGGTGACCCAGGCCGCCGACGCCATGTTCCAGGGCAAGCTCATGCAAGTGGGCGAAGACCAGTTCACACCCTTCATGCGCATGGTGTTGTTGCAGTCGATGGACAGCCATTGGCGCGAGCACCTGGCCGCGCTCGACTACTTGCGCCAGGGCATCCACCTGCGCGGCTATGCGCAGAAGAACCCCAAGCAGGAGTACAAGCGCGAAGCCTTCGAGCTGTTTTCCACCATGCTCGATGTGGTGAAGATGGACGTGACGCGCCTGCTCATGACCGTGCGCATCCAGAGCCAGGAGCAGGCCGCCGAAGCGGCGCAGGCGCTGGAACAGCAGGCCAGCCAGGTCAGCAACGTGACCTACACGCACCCGAATGAAGACGGCAGCGTGTCGCAAGAATTCGACGCCGCCACAGCGGCCAAGGTGGTGGCCAAGGTCGGGCGCAACGACCCTTGCCCTTGTGGCAGCGGCAAGAAGTACAAGATGTGCCACGGGCGCTTGAGCTGAGAGCGCGGCAGCGTGGATTGCAGCGCGCTCGTTGCAGCACCGCGCGAGCTGCGCACCACGCGGCTGGCGCTGCATGCGCCGAAACCTGAATTTGCGCCAGCCTTCGTTGAAAGCCTCAACCACAGCCTGCCTGCCTTGGCCTACATCGGCTGGGGCCAGCATGCGCAAACGCTGACCTGGGCCCAGACCTTCATGGTCAACGGCTTGGCGCTGGTTGAACAAGGCGAGTGCCTGATCTTCTATGCCTTCGAACCCAGCAGCGGACGCTATGTTGGCCGCATCGACCTGCACAGTTGGGACTTCGATGCGCCGCGCTGTGAGGTCGGCTACGTGGGTGATGCGCGCGTATCAGGCCAAGGCTTGATGCGCGAGGCCGTGCTGGCCTGCGTGCAGCTTGCCTTCAACATGGGCGTAGCACGGGTGCAAGCCCTGAGCGACTTGCCCAACACCGCGGCCTTGCGCTTTGCCGAAGTGGCGCTGGGCTTCACCCGCGAAGGTGTGTTGCGACACTACGAGCGCGATGCCCAGGGCTGCCTGGGCAGCCAGGTGATGTTCGCTTCCTACAATCCCGCGGCCTGAACTGCCGCGCACCGGACTGCCGCCACCCACCATGCCCGTCAACCTCATCGCCCCCGACCCCGCCAGCCTGCATGCCGTGCCCGGCGTGCGCATCGGCACCGCCATGGCCGGCGTGCGCAAGGCCAACCGGCGCGACCTGGTGCTGTTTGAACTGGCTGCCGGCTCCAGCGTGGCCGCTGTGTTCACGCTCAACCGTTTTTGCGCCGCGCCGGTGCAGGTGTGCCGCGAACACTTGCAAGCGGCGCAAGGCATTCGCGCCCTGGTCATCAACACTGGCAACGCCAACGCCGGCACGGGTGAAGACGGCCTGGCCCGCGCGCGCCAGGTGTGCGATGCGGCGGCGGTGCAGTTGGGTCTGGCACGCGCGCAGGTGTTGCCGTTTTCAACCGGCGTGATCATGGAAAGCTTGCCGGTGGATCGCATCACGGCCGGCCTGCCCGCCGCCGTGGCCAACCTGGCCGCAGAGCACTGGGGCGACGCCGCCCAGGGCATCATGACCACCGACACCCTGGCCAAGGCGGCGTCGCGGCAATTTGAGCTTGGCGGGCGCACCGTCACCGTCACGGGTATCGCCAAGGGCGCGGGCATGATCCGCCCGAACATGGCCACCATGCTGGCCTTCATCGCCACCGACGCCGCGGTGGCGCCTGACCTGCTGCCAGCGCTTGTGCGCGAAGCGGCCGACTTGTCGTTCAACCGCATCACGATCGACGGCGACACCAGCACCAACGATTCACTCGTGCTGGTGGCCACGCACCAGGCCGCGCATGCGCCTATCAAACAGCTTGATGCCGCCGACGGCCAGGCCCTGCGCGCTGCCTTGATCGCTGTGGCGCAGCAATTGGCCCAGGCCATCGTGCGCGACGGCGAAGGCGCCACCAAGTTCATCACGGTTCAAGTCGAGGGCGGGCGCACGGTGCAGGAGTGCAGCCTGGTGGCCTATGCCATTGCGCACTCGCCGCTGGTGAAGACGGCCTTCTTCGCCAGCGACCCGAATCTGGGCCGCATCCTCGCCGCCGTGGGCTATGCCGGCATCGACGATCTGGAGCAAGGCTTGATCGACCTGTTTCTCGACGACGTACACGTGGCGCGCAACGGCGGGCGCCACCCCGACTACGGCGAACAAGACGGCCAGCGCGTGATGAAGCAAAGCGAGATCACGGTGCGCGTCGACTTGCACCGCGGGCCGGCGCAAGCCTCGGTTTGGACCTGCGACTTGTCGCACGACTATGTGAGCATCAATGCCGACTATCGCAGTTGAGTTGGGCGTTGAGTCCGACCGCTGGGTTGCTTCAGCCGCGTGCGCACGGCGCCGTTGGCATCAGCAATTCAGTGGATTAGGGGGCCGGTTGCGCTTGCCCGCCCGCAACACCTGCTGTTAGAGTGCGCGCCTTCCCAACCCAACCCAACGCCACCCATGAACCCCACCCGCAACCCCTATACCGCGAAGCGCCACGCCGCGCCGTGGGCGGGTGTGGCCGGCGTGGCGGCGGTGGCCAGCCTGTTGCTGGCCTGGGATGACGGGGCAGCACCCATGGGCCAGCAAGTTGCTGATGGGGGTTGTGTGAACACCGCGTCCCCGCGCCCCACCGCCCTTTAGTTCTCGGACTGCATTGCCTCAAGTGCTGCGCCGAGATCCGGCGCAAGTGCTGAAGAGCAGTGACCCAAGCGTCGACCCAAGGCCCTACCGGGCTTTGACCGAAACGAATGTGGAGACCGAGATCGTGATCCGACTCAAAGCAATTTTTCAGCAAGCTTGCACCAGGCTGCTGCCCAGCGCCGGCGACTTGCTGCGCGACGCCATCTACCGCCGGCTGTGGTGCTCGATCCTGGTCAGCTCGCTGGGCGGCCAGGTCACCATGCTGGCGCTGCCGCTCACCGCCGCGGTGCTGTTGCACGCCACGCCCACGCAGATGGGCTGGCTCACCGCGATGGAGATCGCGCCATTCGTGTTGTTCTCGCTGCCCTCGGGCGTGTGGCTGGATCGGGTGCGCAAGCTGCCGGTGTATTTGGCCGGCGAAGTGGTGCTGTCGCTCACCGTGGCCAGCGTGCCGCTGGCCTGGTGGATGGGCTGGCTGAACATGAGCTGGATGTACATGGTGGGCTTCGCGCTGGGCACGGTGTTCACCACCGCCGGCTCGGCTGCGCAGATCGTGCTGACGCAGATCGTGCCGCGCGAACGCCTGGTCGAGGCCCATGCCAAGAACGCCCTGGCCAGCTCGGGCGCCGAGGTCGCCGGGCCGGGCCTGGCGGGCGTGTTGATCAAGCTGGTGGGCGCGCCCGTGGCGTTGCTGGTCGATGCGGTGCTGCTGCTGGGCTCGGCCCTCATCCTGCGCGGCATTCGGGTGCGCGAAGAATTGCGCCCGGCGCACGAGTCGCATTTCTGGCGCGATCTGCAAGCCGGCTTGCGTTTCGTGGCCAGCCGCCGCCTGCTGCTCAGCCTGGCCGCCCTGGTGGGTGGCTGGCAGTTGTGCCACAACGCGGCCATGGTGGTGCAAATCTTGTACGCCACACGCACGCTGGGCTTGTCTGAACAAGCCATCGGCCTGTGCTTCGTGGCGCTGGGCGTGGGCACCATCAGCGCCAGCCTTTGGGGCCACCGCATCAGCCAGCGCATCGGGCCTGGGCCTTGCCTGATCCTGGGCGTGGCAGTCTGTGCGCTGGGCTGGTTGTTGCTCGCCGTGGTGCCGGCCAATGCTTGGGGCGTGGCCGCGTTCGCGGTGATGATGGCCTTGTTCGGTGTCGGCGCGGTGCTGATGTTCATCAACTTCCTGTCGCTGCGCCAGGCGGTCACGCCGCCCGCCCTGCTCGGGCGCATGACCAGCACCATGCGCTGGCTGATCCTGCTACCGGCCGGGCCGGGTGCCCTGTTGGGGGGTTGGTTGGGCGAGCAATATGGCTTGCGCGCACCACTGGTTTTTGCAGGCGGTGCCGGCCTGCTGTTGGCTGCATTCGCCTGGCGCTACAGCCGCATTGCGCAAGTGCGGGAACTGCCCAAGCCCGAGGATCACGAAGCCGCGCTGGGCGCCGAGGCCGCCATTCCGGCCGCGGTGATGGCCGGTGAGAACTGATCCACCGCGTCGGTGATGATGCTGGCCACGCCCAGGGCCAGCAGCTCGCGGGCGCGCGCCGCATCGTTCACCGTGTACACGCAGCCGTGCAATCCCATGGCATACAGGCGGCCCAGCAGCTCGGCGTTCATCAGTGGGTGGTTGGTGATGACGGCCACGCAGCCGAGGCTCGCGGCTTGCTCCAGGCAGCCGGGCCACAGCGCCTCGAGCAACAGCGCACGCGGCAGTTCGGCCGCTGTTTCCTTGGCGCCGGCCAAAGCCTCGGGCTGGAACGAGCTGAGCAACGGCCGCTGCGCATCGCCCTGCCACAGCTTGCGCGTCGCCGCAGCCACCACGCGGCCGGTGTGCTGCTCCGCGCCAGGTGTCGGCTTGAGTTCGATGTTCAGTGCCAGGCCGTTGGCGCGAATGAAGGCGGCGATGGCTTCCAGGCTGGGCAGTGGCTCGCCCGCATAGGCCGGGCTGTGCCAACTGCCGGCGTCCAGCCTGGACAACGCGGCCCAGGGCAGCGTGCCGGCCACGCCATGGCCGTTGCTGGTGCGCCCCAGCTCGGCGTCGTGCAACAGCAAGGGCTGGTCGTCGGCGCTGAGCTTCACATCGCATTCGAAGCCGCGGTAGCCGAAGCTGGCGCCCAGGCGAAACGCCGCCAGCGTGTTCTCAGGCGCCAGCTTGCCGGCGCCGCGGTGTGCCAGCCACAGCGGGTAGGGCCAGGGCTTCATCAGAGCCTGTGAACAAATCCGGCGCGCCCGAGCGGGTGCTCCAGCCGGTGTCGATCTAGGCGCAAAGCACAGCCATAGCGCGGGATATGGCGAGCATTGCAACGACGAGCGGCGCCGGCTGGGGCGGCCGAGCGGGTGTGCTGGATTTGTTCACAGGCTCTCAAGTCACGCGGTGGCCGCTTGTGGCGTCAAACCAATGCAGGTGTTGATGCGGCACTGCCACTTGAACCAAGTCGCCAAGTTTGGGCGCGG
>JAYUHT010000215.1:0-5578 GCA_043766725.1 Burkholderiales bacterium
CGATGGGCGGGCGCAGCACGCCAAGCGCTGCCAGGTACTCCACCGCAGCGCGGCTGTCGGCGGCGCCTTGCGGGTCTTGGCGGCCGGCTTCGCCCGCGCGCACGCCCATCAGAGTCTGGCCTTTGATGAGCACCCTGTTCATCGCCACCGTTGGAATCTGGCCCGATGCGAAACCCAACACCAGGATGCGTGCGCCCCAGGCTGCGCAGCGCAGGCTGTGCGTGAACAACTCGCCACCAACGGGGTCGACCACCACATCGACACCGCGGCCGGCGGTGAGCGCCTTCACCGCAGCAGGCAACGAGGCATCAGCCTGCAACACCGGCACGCCCTGCGCCGCCCAGTGCTGCAAACGTTCCGGGTCAGTTGCCGTGGCCAGCAAGCGCGCGCCCAGGTGCTGGCCCAGTTGCAGGCAGGCCCAGCCCACACCACCGCGCGCACCATTCACCAGCAGCCACTCGCCGCGCTGCAAGTGCGCGCGCCGCAGCAGGGCAACCCAGGCGGTGAGGCCGGTGATGTAGAAGGCCGCTGCTTCGTCCATGCTCAGGCCTACCGGCACGGCGTGGGCTTCGGCGCCCGGCAACACCACGTGCTGCGCGACGCAGCCCTGGCGCGAGAAATAAACGGCTTGGCCCAGCCGAGCGGGCGCCACCTGCGCGCCACAGGCCACCACCACGCCAGCACCTTCCATGCCGCAGACGAATGGCAACGCGGGCTTGTGCTGATAGCTGCCGCGCGTCATGAGCAAATCTGGGAAGTTCAGCGCGGCGGCATGCACCTGCACGCACACGTCGTGCGGGCCCAGAGCGGGCACATTGAGCGTGCGCACGGCCACACCGGCGAGATCGTCTGACAGTGACTGCACGCACAGGGCTTTCATGCCGTGAAGTGTGCAGCACGCCACCAACGTGGCGCCCCTCTTGGTCGCCTTCTGCTAGCCTGCAAACGATGAACACTCCCATGAACCTGCAAGGCACCGGCGTTGTCATCACCGGCGGCAATGGCGGCATCGGCTTGGGGCTGGCGCGCGGCCTGCTGGCGGCCGGCGCGAACGTGGCCATCTGGGGCTCGCGCGCCGAAAAGACCGAAGCCGCCCGCGCGCAACTGGCCGCCGAATGTGGCGACGCCGCGCGCGTGCACGCCTTCGTGGCCGATGTGGGCGACGAAGCCCAGGTGGATGACGCTTTTGCCCGCAGCGTGGTCGCCCTGGGCCGCGTCGACGCCTGCTTCGCCAACGCCGGCATCGGCGCCGCGCCCACCGCCTTCACTGAGCTGAGCCTGGAAGCGTTTCGCCGCGTGCAGCGCATCAACGTGGAAGGCGTGTTCCTCACCCTGCGCGCTGCCGCTCGCCACATGGTGGCGCATGGCCGCGGCGGCTCGCTGGTGGCCACGGCCAGCACCGCGGCACTGGAAGGCGCGGCGCGCAATTCACCTTACGGCGCGAGCAAAGGCGCCGTCACATCCATGGTGCGCGCACTGGCGGTGGAACTGGCGCGCCACCAGATCCGCGTGAACAGCATCTTGCCCGGCTGGGCGGTGTCGGACATGACCGAGCGCGCCTTCAACGACCCGCGCTTTGCCGCCAACGTGATGCCGCGCATTCCCGCGCGGCGCTGGGGCACGGCCGACGATTTCGCCGGCATCGCCGTCTTCCTGGCCAGCAGCGCCAGCAGCTACACCACCGGGGCCGATTTCGTCATCGACGGTGGCTACACCAAGTTCTAACATCACTATTCACCGGACAAGGAGCACAGCATGAGCATCGCCTACATCATCGACGCCTGCCGCACGCCGCGCGGCATTGGCAAGCAGGGCAAGGGCGCGTTGGCGGAGTGCCACCCGCAGCACCTGGCCGCCACCGTGCTGAAGGCCATCGCGCAGCGCAACGGCATCGACACCGCGGAGGTGGACGACGTGATCTGGGGCACCAGCACGCAGCGCGGCAAGCAGGGCTTCGACATGGCCCGCATGGCCTTGCTTGACGCCGGCTACAGCCCCAAGGCCAGCGGCGTGACGCTGGACCGTTTTTGCGGCAGCGGCATCACCAGCGTGAACCTGGCCGCCGCCAGCGTGGCCGCGGGTTTTGAAGACCTGGTGGTGGCCGGCGGCTGCGAAATGATGAGCTACACCGCCAGCATCGCCGACCCCAAGGCGCCGCCGATGATGGACGCGGGCAACCTGCGCCTGCGCGCCAAGGTGCCGCAAAGCCACCAGGGCGTGTGCGCCGATGCCATTGCCACACTCGAAGGCATTTCGCGCCAAGCGCTCGACGACCTGGCCTATGTGAGCCAGCAGCGCGCCGCCGCGGCCATCACCGGCGGCCACTTCAAGCGCAGCCTGGTTGCCGTGTACCGTGAAGACGGCAGTTTGGCGCTGGACCATGAAGAATTCCCGCGCCCGCAAACCACGCGCGAAGGCCTGGCCGAACTCAAGCCCGCCTTCCCTAGGCTGGCCGAGACGCCGCTGGATGAGCAAGGCAACACCTACGCCGGCTACATCCGCCAGGCCTTCCCTGGCCTGAAGATCGAGCATGTGCACCATGCGGGCAACAGCTCGGGCGTGGTTGATGGCGCGGGTTGCGTGTTGCTGGCTTCAGCGGCCTACGTCAAACGGCGCGGGCTCAAGCCCCGCGCTCGCGTGCTGGCCATGGCCAACATGGGCGACGACGCCACGCTGATGCTCAACGCCCCGGTGCCGGCCACGCGCAAGGTGCTGGCCAAGGCGGGCCTCACGATTGACGACATCGACCTGTTCGAGATCAATGAAGCCTTTGCCGTGGTGGCCGAGAAATTCATCCGCGACCTGAAGCTCAACCGCGACAAGGTGAACGTGAACGGCGGCGCCATGGCCCTGGGCCACCCCATCGGCGCCACCGGCTCGCTGCTCATCGGCACCATGCTCGATGAGCTCGAACGGCGCGACCTGAAGCGCGGCTTGATCACCATGTGCGCTGCCGGCGGCATGGCGCCGGCGATCATCATTGAGCGGGTTTGACGGCGGCGCCGCCGGCGCACACGCAAGCCGCCCCTAGATTTGCCACCGCTCTTTACGGAGCACCCCATGCATCTGCAAGGCTCCTGCCACTGCGGCAAGGTGAAGTTCAGCGTTGAGTCGGCGCAGCCGGTGCCCTTTATGCGCTGCTACTGCTCGATCTGCCGCAAGACCGCCGGCGCCGGCGGCTACGCCATCAACCTCGGCGCGGCGGCTCGAAGCATGAAGGTCACGGGCAAACGCGATGTGCGCATCTATCGCGCGCAACTGCCCAACGACGACACAACGGATGGTGGAACGGGCACGCATGCAAGCTCGGCGCGGCGCTACTTCTGCGCGCGCTGCGGCAGCGCGCTGTGGGTCTGGGACCCGACCTGGCCCGAGCTTGTGCACCCGCATGCCAGTGCCATCGACACCCCCCTGCCGGTGCCACCTGAAAACGTGCACTGCCTGGTCGATTCGAAGGCCTCATGGATGAGCGTGGAAGGCCAGCCTGCCGACCCGCGCTTCGGGCACTACCCCAGCATGTCGTTGGCGCAGTGGCACGACAGCAAGGGGCTGACCTCGCTCACCTGACGCCCTGGCCTGAGCCTCATTCAGGCTGTGGGTACAGCCCGTGCACGCGGCCAAACAGCCGCGACAGGCCCAGCAAGGCGGCAATGTTCGGGCTGGCTTGCCCCAGGCGTTGCCCGATTTCGTAGACGGCTGTGATGACGGCGTCCAACTCAATGGGCCGCCCGGCCTCAACGTCTTGCAGCATTGACGTCTTGAACGCACCCAGCTTGGCCGTGATGGCATGCCGGTCTTCGGTCGACTGCGCCACCTTGCAGCCGATGCGCTCACCAATCGCCGCCGCTTCCAGCATGGCGGCCGAGCAAAAGTCGCGCACCAGCGGGTCGGCCAACGCACGGTCAATCGTGGCGCCGGTGATGGCGCTGATCGGGTTCATGGTCATGTTGCCCCACAGCTTGTACCAAATGTCATAGCGCACATTGGCTGATGGGGTGGCGTCAAAGCCCGCGTGCGCCAGCAACTCTGCCACGCGCTGCACACGTTCGCTGTGGCCGCCCGCGGGCTCGCCGAGGATGACCCCCTGCCCCATCTTGTGTTGCACCAGGCCTGGCTCGGGCGTGGACGCGCTGGCGTGCACCACGCAGCCGAGAACCCGCTGCAGCGCAATGGCCCGCGCGATCACACCGCCGGGGTCCACGCTTTGCAAGGGCTCGCCGCCGAACTCGGGCAGGCTCTGGCAAAACCACCAAGGCACGCCGTTCATGGCCGGCATCACCAAGGTGTGCGGCCCGAGCAGAGGTGCCAGCCCTTGCACCACGCTGACCAAAGCGGGCGCCTTGACCGCCACGATCACCAGGTCTTGAACGCCCAGCTCGGCGGGGTTGTCACTGGCGCGGGCCGGCGTTTGCGTCAACACATCACCCCTGTTCAGCCGCCAACCCTGGCCGCGCAGCGCATGCAGCGTGGCGCCACGCGCGAGTGCGCAAACGTCGGCGCGGCCCGCCGCGGCCAGGCGGGTGCCGATGAAGCCGCCGATGGCGCCGGCGCCGATGATGCAGATCTTCATGTCATGCCCTCAATGTATTAACAACGTTCGAGTTCAGTCAAATGTTTTGCCGAATCGATCAGACCGCACGGCATGACACCACCGCGCCCGCCATGGACGGGCATTTTCGATCGTGTCGGGGCGGCCCGGTTGCCACAGGCATGCCCTTAGCGCGCAACTCCTCCTTCATGCGCAGCGCAATGGGCGCCAGGAACGCGGCGCCCCCGCAGGCTGGGTCGCAGAAGCTACCTTCGTCGAAACGCACACCACTCGCGGTCAGGTCATCGAGCAGACGGCTCGTGAGTGACGGCGGCGTGAAGAACATCGCCAGCGACTTCCGATACGCGTCACCGGCGCACAAGGCGTAAGCCGTGCTCAGCCAGTACGTGGCATCCAGAAATGGCTCGGCGGCCAAGCCCACGACGAGGGCCCGTACTTCGCGCGTCTTGGCCAGCTTGCGAGAGACCGGCAAGCCACTGGCAGGCAGTCCAGCGTAAGCCTGGTCGCAAAGGCCCGCGATAACGGTTCCGACCAGATTGGTGGCGCTGACGCGGCCGTCGCGCACCTGGGCAGCGAGAGAGCGAATCAAGCGAGAAATCGAGATTTCTTTGATTCGGTCATAGAGGGCGGAGAACGATGTAGTCGTCGCCGACCATCTCGATGATCAAACGTTGCGGATTGGGCTGGATCCTCTGATAGCCGCTGACCGAATCGGGCGTCGGGTGCGAAGTGACAGCGTGTGGATTGCCGCACGCAAGGCAGCTCCAACCGGCTGCGTTGCACGGCTTGTAGATCTTGACGCGGGTTCTAGCTTCGTTCGTCACTGCGCTACTTCATTCGATACCAGACGCCGCGGCCGCTGCCTTGTTGGTCTAGGTGGCCACGCTCTACCAATGCACGGAAGTGCTGCTTCAGTGTGTTGCGGCTACCTCCAGTCAGCCTAATCGCGTCACCCATCGTCACTCGACCATGCTCGCGCGCGAACTCGACGATCTGCAGCGACAGCTCCGGTAGCGTTGCCAGCACCAG
>JAYUHT010000216.1:0-5575 GCA_043766725.1 Burkholderiales bacterium
GCAGGGCGACATGATGCACGACGCCCTGCGCGCCCACGTGCTGGCCGGGCAGATCGCGGCGGGCGCGAACAAGACGGCCGATGTGGCCAAGGCTGCGGCCGAAGTCGAGGCGCACTTCAAGGAGTTCAGTGCCACCCAGGCCGCTAACCTGGCAGCCGAGCTGCCGCCAGAATTGTTGAGCGCGGTGAAGGCCATGCAACCCGCGGTGCAACGCTACGGTGCCCAGGCCCAATCGTTGTTGCGCGAATTTGCCAGCGAGCCGGTTGTGGCCACGCGCAAAGTGCCCGAGTTCATCGCCTTGTTCAGCGAGCTCGAAGCCACGCGAGCGGCGGTGCGCGACAAGATCGAAGCCCAGGTCACCGCCACTGAGCAGAACTCGGCGCAGCAGGTGCGCGGCGCATTCATGCTGGTGTCGCTGTCGGCCTTGTTCGCCGTTGCCCTGTCGGCGGGTTTCGGCTGGCTGCTGTTTCGGCGCATCAACGGCCCGCTGCAACAACTCTCCATCGCCATTCAAAAAGTGCGCGATGGTGGCAACGTTGGCGCGTTGGCGCAAATCGAGTCCAAAGACGAAATGGCCGACATGGGCTTTGCGGTGAACCAACTGCTGCAAGACCAAATCTCTGCGCGCGAAAAGGCCGACACCGAGCGCAAGAAGGCTGAAGAAGAAAACGAGGCCTTGAACAATTCGGTGATCTCGATCCTGACCGCGGTGAACCAACTCTCGCAGCGTGACCTGACGGCGCGCGCGCCCGTCACGCAAGACATCATCGGCACGGTGTCGGATTCGATCAACGCGCTGACCGACGAAACCTCGAAGGTGCTGCACGGCGTGACGCAGATTGCCGGCCAGGTGGAAGCCGTCTCAAGCAAGCTCAAGGCGCAGGCCGAGCAGGTGTCGCGCGCTGCCGCCAGCGAGCGCGTGAGCCTGAACCAGATGGCCGACTCGCTGGGCGAATCAGACAAGGCCATGACCCAGGTGGCCACAAGCGCCGAACAAAGCAACCGCTCGGCCGAACAAGCCACCCAGGCCACCGACACGGCGTTGGAAACAGTGAACGACACGGTCAAGGGCATGGAAGCCATCCGCGAGACGATTGCCGAAACTGAAAGGCGCATCAAGCGCCTGGGCGAGCGCTCACAGGAAATCACCGGCATCGTGAACCTGATCAACACCATTGCAGAACGCACGCACGTGCTGGCGCTGAATGCCTCGATGCAAGCCGCGGTGGCCGGCGAAGCGGGCCGCGGCTTCGCCGTGGTGGCCGAGGAAGTGCAGCGCCTGGCGGAAAGCTCGCGCAATGCCACGCAACAGATCCGCACGCTGGTGAGCAACATCCAGCTCGAAACCAACGAGACCATCAACACCGTGAACCGCACCATCGGCCAGGTGGTGCAGGGCTCCGAGCAAGCGCAGAAGGCCGGCGCGCAAATGCGCCGCACGCAGCAGATCACCAGCCAGCTGGTGGCGCAGGTGCAGCGCATTGCGGTGAGTTCAGAGCAGCAGCGGCTGGTGTCGGCGCAGTTGCTCAAGGCGGTGCACAGCATCAGCCAGGGCACCGAACGCACGGCCGCACAGATCGAGGTGCAGAACCAGGACACCGATGCGTTGGTGCTCAGCGCACGCCAGCTGGTCGATTCGGTGGGCGTGTTCAAGCTGCCGCGCATGGCATAAACGAAACGTTAACAACGATCTGCCGCGATGAAACTCAAAGACCTGGTGCAGGTCCTGGCCGGCGAGATCGAGGCGGCCGGCCCGGAGCTTGAAGACGGCCTGGCGGCGTTGGCCGAGTTGGACCTGGAAGACCCGAGTTTCCTGGATGCGTTGGATGCCTACAGCGGCCAGGCGCAACGCATCGGCGAAGCCGCCGAAATGGCCGGCTTTCCCGGCCTGGCCGCGGTGTGCACGCACGTGGCCGAGAACACCTTGCTGCTGGCCAGCCAGGCGCCGGCCGAGCGCGGGCCCAGCGTGGAGTTTCTCTTCGCCTGGCCGATGCTGGTGGTGCACTACCTGCGCCACCTTGACGACCCTTCGGCCAGCGCCGGCCTGGTGGATCACCTGGTGCGTGCGCCCAGCCCGCTGGAGGATGACCAGGCGCTGAAGCTGGCCCACATGCTGGGCGCCATGCAAGGCCAGATGAACGACCACGCGGCTGGTGGCGACGCTGCGCGGCCGGTGATGGCCACACCGCAAGACGTGGCGTTGGACATGCCCGGCGACGTGGACAACAAGCTGCTCGAAGGTTTTTTCACCGAAGCCCCGGGCCAGGCGCGCAGCCTGGTGGAGCTGGCGCGCAAGCTGGCCGGCGGCCAGGCCGGTGGCGATGACCTGCCCGCGGCCAAGCGCGTGGCGCACACGCTAAAGGGCTCGGGCGCGATCATCGGCCTGCGCGGCCTGACGGTGTTGGGCCACCACCTTGAAGACGTGCTCGAACACTTCGAACTCGGCGGCGGCCATGTCGCCCCGGCCGCCAGTTCGGCCTTGCTCGACGCCGCTTGCTGCCTGGAGCAGATGGTCGATCATGTGCTGGGCAACGACGAGTACCCGAGCCGGGCGCAAGCCGTGCTGCAGGCCGTGCTCGATTTGGCCAATCGCATTGACCGCGGTGAAGACATCGACCAGGTGCAACCGCGTGCCACGACATTGGCGCCACCGCCTGTGCTTAGCGACGTGATCCAGCCGCCTGCGGCGCCAACGCGACCGGAGTTGCCGGTGCTCGACGAGGTGATGACGGCAGCGCTCGCCGAGCCTGCCGAGCTGTCCGAGTCGCAAGCGAAGCCCGAAGCGCCGCCGACTTTCGAATTCGAGCCCGAGCTTGAGCCCGATGCTGAACCTGAAATTGAAGCTGAAGCTGATCGCAGTCCAGAGCCGCAGCTTGTGTTGCCGGTCGAACTTGTGCCATGGGCTGCTTCTGCCAATGCCAATGCCAATGCCAATGCCAATGCCAGTGCCAGTGCCAGTGCCAGTGCCAGCGCCGAGGCGGCGCCCGAGATGGCAGACGGGCGGCCCGCCGCCGTCGGCCCCGAAGGCGAACCC
Organism: Burkholderiales bacterium; assembly: GCA_043766725.1. GTDB lineage: Bacteria > Pseudomonadota > Gammaproteobacteria > Burkholderiales > Burkholderiaceae_C > Rubrivivax. Next base: position 3,035 of record JAYUHT010000216.1, read on the forward strand.
GCCTCGGGGACGGCAGCGCATGCCGGCGTGGACCCCGTTCCTGCCGTGTTGCTGCTGCCACCCGTGCTGTTGCCGCTGCCAGCGCTCAGGCTGGCCATCGAGCCTGCCGTGACCTTGAATGTGCAACGCGCCGCACCCAACCCGCAGCAGCCCCAGGCCGCGCCGGGCGCGGCGCTGCGTGTGGCCGTCGAGCAAATCGACGAGATGTTCCGCGCCAGCGGCGAAATCTCGGTGCACACCGCGGCCATGGAAGCGCGGATGAAGGCGCTCAGCGACGCCGCCCGCCAATTGCTGGCGCAGAACCTGCGCGTGCAAAAGCGCCTCTTTGAGCTGGAAACCGTGATCGATGTGCGCAGCCTGAGCGCGCTGCGCACGCATGGCCGAGGCCTGGCCGCCGAACAGGCCGGCACGACGCCGTTCGACCCGCTGGAGATAGACCAATACAACGAAATGCACAGCACCGCGCATGCGCTGATGGAAGAGGCTGCCGATGCGCGCGCGCTGGCCAACAAGCTGGAGGAAGAAATCGCCCGCACGGTGAGCGTGCAGGCGGTGCAACAGCACCTGGCCAAGACCTTGCAACACTTGGTGATGGGCACGCGCCTGACGCCGGTTGATGGCCTGGCCTCACGCCTGCACCGCAACGTGCGCAACACCTGCCAGGCCACCGGCAAGCAGGCCGAGTTGGTGCTGGCCGGCGGCGACACTTTGATCGACGGCGACGTGCTCAGCCGCCTGGCCGAGCCCTTGCTGCACATGCTGCGCAACGCGGTCGACCACGGCCTGGAAGCGCCCGCCGAACGCCTGGCTGCGGGCAAGCCAGAGGCCGGCCGCATCGAGCTGAGCTTTTCGCGCCAGGGCCAGCAAGTGGTGCTGCGCTGCCAGGACGACGGCTGCGGCCTGGACCATGCCGCCATTCGCCGCCGCGCCATTGAACGCGGCCTGCTCACGCCCGAGCAAACGCCGAGTGACGATGAACTGGCGCGGCTGATCTTGGTGTCGGGCTTTTCCACGCGCCAGGTGATCAACGAATTCTCGGGCCGTGGCGTGGGCATGGACGTGGTGCGCGAATGGGCCACTGCCATGAACGGTTCGATCCGTGTCAGCTCGCGTGCCGGCCAGGGTTGCCTGGTGGAGCTGCGCTTCGCGGCCTCGCTGTCGAGCATGCATGTGCTCATCGTGGAAGCTGCCGGCCAACGTTTCGCGTTACCTTCCGTGCAAGTCGAACGCGCGGTGCCGCGCGGCGTCGGGCACTTTGAATGGGTGGCCGACAAGCTCGTCTACCGCCTGCCCGGCAGCGGCTCGGCCGGCGATGCGGGCTCGGTGCAGCCCGCCGTGCGCCTGACCGAACTGGCCGGCCTGGGCGCCGACAGCGACGTTGCGCTGGCCGAGCTGGACGCGGTGTTGGTGCGGCTGGACGACCGCATCACCGCCGTGGCGGTGGAGCGGCTGCTCGATGCGCGCGAAGTGTTGATCAAGAGCCCCGGCCGCTACGCACGCCATGTGGCGGGCGTGGCGGGCTTGTCGATCCTGGGTGATGCCAGCGTGGCGGTGAACCTCGACCTGCCGCAACTGCTGGCCCGCACGCCGCGGCGCGCAGCCGCCGCGGCCCGCGCGCCGGCCGCGGCCTTGGCCACGGCGCGCAACCTGCCTGGCGTGCTGATCGTTGACGACGCACTGTCGGTGCGCAACGCGTTGCAGCAGATGGCGCAGGACAACGGCTACCTGGTGGCCACCGCGCGCGACGGCCTGGAAGCGATCAACGCCCTGGCCAGCTTCAAGCCCGACCTGGTGCTCACCGACCTGGAAATGCCCAACATGAACGGCATCGAACTCACCGCGCACATCCGCGGCCAGGCCGCCTATCAACAGCTGCCGGTGCTGATGATCACTTCGCGCTCGCAAGACAAGCACCGGCGCGCGGCCGAGGCGGTGGGCGTCGATGCCTACATCACCAAGCCCTACAACGACGCGCAGTTGCTGCACGCCATGGCCACCGCCCTGGCCGCAACGAGTGACGGGCAGCCGTCATGAGTGTCAATGAGCCGGGTGCGCTGCGCGGCAATTGGGTTCTGCTCAAGGCTGACACGCTGAACCTGTTGTTGCCGCAGGGCGAGGTGGGTGCGGCCGCGCACCTGGCGCGCACACCGCGCGCCACGGCGCAGCCGGGTTGGTTCGAACTGGATGAAGACCGTGCCCCACCGCGCCGCGTGGCCGCGCTGTCGGCGCAACTGGGCTTGTTGCCGCAGTGGCCGGCGCAGCGCTTTGTGATGACGGCCCTGCCGGGGCGGCCGGGCGACTGGCTGGCCTGGACCGATGTGCGGGTGCTGATCAACGCCGAGCTGCGTTCGCAATCGCTGCCGGCGATGATGCTGGGCGCTCACTTGCCGCTGCGCGAAATGGTTGAGTTGGGTGACCAAGTGGCCTTCGTGTGCAGTGCCGCCACTTTGCTGGCGCGCTGCGCCGTGCCGCCGATGGCTGGATGAGACACCCTGTGTCAACCCCCGTGCAGCGGGCCGAGCGCCGGGCCGCCCCAAGCCG
>JAYUHT010000217.1:0-5566 GCA_043766725.1 Burkholderiales bacterium
TCACCGTCGTGCTCGAGCACTTCCTCACCGACACCGCCGACCACGCCGACTACGTGTTGCCGGCCACGACCCAGCTCGAACATTGGGACGTGCACATGGCCTACGGCCACACCTACGCCATGCTCAACCAGCCCTCCATCCCCCCGGTGGGGCATACACGCTCGAATGCAGCGATCTTTCGTGAACTGGCCGCGCGCATGGGTTTCACCGAGGCGTGCTTCAGTGACGACGATGAGACGCTGGCGCGCAGCGCCTACAAAACCTCATCGGCCGACTTCGATGCCTTGCGCGCGCGTGGCTGGGTCAAGCTCGACATCGCCGAAGCGCCCTTTGCCACCGGCGGCTTTCCCACGGCCGACGGCCGCGCGCAGGCGAACCCACCGGGCCTGGGCGTGGCCGACCATGTGCCCAACTACGAAAGCCAAGGCTCCAGCCCGCAGTTGGCGCAAGCCTATCCGCTGGCCTTCATCTCACCGCCCGCGCGGCACTTTCTCAACTCAAGCTTTGTGAATGTGAAGAGCTTGCGCGCGATAGAAGGCGAGCCGCTGCTGGAAATGCATGCGCAAGACGCGGCGGCGCGCGGCCTGGTGGATGGCCAGCCGATAGAAGTGTTTAACGATAGAGGGCACTATCTGTGCAAGTGCGCCGTGAATGCGCGCGCCCGACCCGGCGTGGTGAACGGCCTGGGCGTGTGGTGGCGCAAGTTCGGCGTGGGCGGCACCAACGTCAACGAGCTCACGCACCAGCGCCTCACCGACATGGGCGCCGCCCCGGCGTTCTACGACTGCCTGGTTGAAGTGCACGCTGCTGCGCCCGGGCAGGTGCGCGCCGCACCCGCGGCCTTTAGCCAAGCGTGAAGCGGCTGCACGTGGCTGGCTTCGGGCTGCTTGGCACGGCGCTGGCCGCCACCGCGGCGCTGTGCCTGGGCAGCGGTTGTGCGCTCAACTACTACGCGCAATCGGTGGGCGGGCATCTTGAACTGATGCGCCAGGCGCGGCCGGTGAAAGACTGGTTGGCCGAAGAGCAGACGCCACCCAAGCTGCGTGAACGCCTGGCGCTGGCTCAGCGCATGCGCGACTATGCGGTGAGCGAGTTGAAGCTGCCCGAGAACACCAGCTACCGCGCCTATGCCGACCTGAAGCGCAGCGCCGTGGTCTGGAACGTGGTGGCCACGCCGGAACTGTCGCTCACGCTCAAGACCTGGTGCTTCCCGGTATTGGGCTGCGTGGGCTACCGCGGCTACTTCGATCAAAAGGAAGCTGAAGGCTTGGCCGCGCAGCTCAAGGCTGAAGGGCTTGAAGTCAGCGTCTACGGCGTGCCGGCGTATTCCACACTGGGCTGGTCGAATTGGGCGGGTGGCGACCCGCTGCTCAACACCTTCATCAGCTGGCCCGAAGGTGAATTGGCGCGGATGATCTTTCACGAGCTGGCCCACCAGGTGGCCTATGCGGCGGATGACACTCAGTTCAACGAATCCTTCGCCACCGCGGTGGAACGCATCGGCGGCGCGCGCTGGCTGGCCGCGCCAGGCCGTGCCGCGGCACGCGACGAGGTTGCCGCTGTCGATGCCCGGCGGCGCGACTTTCGCGAGCTCACGCGCCGCACCCGCGCCCAGCTTGACGCGCTGTACAAAGGTGCCGCCAGTGACGCCGAAAAACGCGCCGGCAAAGCCGCCGTGATGGCGCAACTGCGCGCCGACCATGAAGCGCTGAAAGCCGGCCGCTGGGGCGGCTTCAAGGGCTACGACGCCTGGGTGGAACGCGCCAACAATGCGGCCCTGGGCGTGCAAGGCGCGTACGACGATTCAGTGGGCGCCTTTGAAAGACTGTTCGAACGCTCGGGTGCCGATTTCACCCGCTTCTATGCTGAAGTCAAACAGCTCGCCGCCCTGCCGAAGGCGCAGCGGCAGGCGCAACTGAATGCCCTCCAACCCCAATGAGGAACCCGCCATGGCCGACATCCACATCCACCGCGAACACAAACTGGGCCTGAAGGGCGCGCGCAAGGTGGCCTGGGCCTGGGCGGAAGAAGTGGAAAAGCGCTTCAGCATGGAATGCTCGGTGCTGGAAAGCGACACCAGCGACACGGTGGAATTCACCCGCGCTGGCGTGAGCGGCCAGCTCGTCGTCACGGCCAATCACTTCGACCTGCAAGCCAAGCTCGGCTTCTTGCTCGGCGCCTTTGCCAAGACGATCGAAGGCGAGATCCAGAAGGAGCTGGACGCGCAGTTGAGCAAGGGCAGCGCGGCGGCGAAGAAGGCGGCGGTGAAGAAGAAAACCTGAATGCGGCGCGCGCTGGCCGCGCCGCATCGAAGGCAAACCGCGCCTACTTCAACGACTCGATCAAATCGACATACTCCTGCTGCGCATCTGCCGTGCTCTTGCCCGCCACCGCCGCCCAGGCATCGAACTTGGCGCGGCCCACCATGTCGGTGAAGCCGGGGCGCTTGCCTTGGGCGTCGCCTTCGCTGGCCTGCTTGTACAGCGCGTAGATTTTCAGCAAGGTCATGTTGTCGGGCTTTTCGGGCAACTGCTTGCTCTCGGCCACGGCTTTGTCGAAGCTTGCTTTCAGATCGGCCATGCATTGCTCCTGAAGTGAATGTCTGGAAAGTCAGAATAGGCAAGCGCCATCTTAGCCAGCATCGTTGGCCTGGCCGCACCCCCAAAGGAGAAACCGATGCCCGAAGCCACCGAGCGCATGTCGCGTGTCGATCATGCCTGGCTGCGCATGGACAACGAGGTTAACCTGATGATGATCGTTGGCGTGTGGCTGCTCACGCCGCGCGTGGCCCACGCCGACGTGGTGGCGCGTATCGAAGACAAGCTGCTCAAGTACCCACGCTTCACGCAAAAAGTGGTGCAAGACGCGATGGGCGCGCACTGGGTGCAAGACGCGGCGTTCGACGTGCAGCGCCACGTGGTGGCCGAAAAGCTGCATCGCAAGCGCGGCCAGTCTGCGCGTCAGGCCTTGCAGGCGCGCGCGGGTGAGCTGGCCACCACGGCGCTGGCCTTCTCCCACCCGCTGTGGCAGTTCCATGTGATCGAGGATTACGAAGGCGGCAGCGCGCTGATCGCCCGTATCCACCATTGCATCGGCGACGGCATTTCGCTCATCTCGGTGATGATGTCCATCACCGATGGCGGCAACGACCCGCCCAAACGTAAGCCGCGCGCGCCAGCACCGGATGCCGCAGAAGAAAGCGAGCCCGATTGGCTCACAGACGCCATCGTCAAGCCGCTGACCGAACTGGCCAGCAAGGCCGCCGGCATGTACGGCAGCGGCGTGGCCAAGTCGATGGCCGCGCTGGCCAACCCGCAAACCAGTCTGTTGGGTTCGATGGACATGGCCAAGGTGGGCTACCGCGTGATTGGCGACGTGGCCGCGCTGGCCTTGATGGCTGACGATTCGCCCACGCGGCTGAAGGGCAAGCCCAGCGGCAAGAAGGTGGTGGCCTGGAGCGAGCCCATGCCGCTGGACGATGTGAAGGCCGTGGGCAAGGGCCTGGGTTGCTCGATCAACGATGTGCTGCTGGGCTGCGTGGCCGGCGCCATCGGCCAGTATTTGCGCGACCAAGGTGACGACCCCAGCGGCGCCGAAATCCGCGCCATGGTGCCGGTGAACTTGCGCCCACTGGAACAGGCCTGGAAGCTGGGCAACCGCTTCGGCCTGGCGCCGCTCACGCTGCCCATCGGCATCGCCAACCCCATTGCCCGCACCTTCGCCGTGCGCGCACGCATGCAGGAGTTAAAGGACAGCTATCAGCCCTTGCTCGCCTTTGCCGTGCTCTCGGTGGCGGGCTTGATGATCAAGCCGGTGCAAGACGTGATTCTTGGCCTGTTCGCCAAGAAGGCCACAGCGGTGATGACCAATGTGCCCGGCCCGGCCGTGCCGTTGAAGTTTTGCGGCGCCACGCTGAAGCAAACCATGTTCTGGGTGCCGGCGTCGGGCGACATCGGCATGGGCGTGTCGATCCTTTCCTACGGCGGCGGCGTGCAGTTCGGGCTGATCACCGATGAAAAACTGTGCCCGCACCCGCAAGACATCATCGACCGCTTCGAGCCCGAATTCGAAAAGCTGCTGCTGCTCACGGCCATGTTGCCCTGGGCCTGAGCGCCGCCGCCAAGGCACCGGCGCATCAAACGAGCAGTTCGTGCGGCGGCGCTGGTGCGTGCCGGCTTGAGGCGCCGGCATGCTGTGCAATCAGGCGCGCGAAATCGCCCGCCGGCAACGGCCGAGAAAACAGATAGCCCTGGTACTGGTCGCAGCCCTCAGCGCGCACGAAGGCCAGTTGCCCCGGCGTTTCCACGCCTTCGGCCACGACACGCAAGCCCAGCCGGTGGCCCATGGCGATGATGGCCGCGGTGAGCGTGCTGCTGGCCCCGCCGGTGTCGCTGGTGGCCAGGAAGGAGCGGTCGATCTTCAGCTCGTCCAGCGGGAATCGGTGCAGGTAGCTCAGCGAGCTGTAACCGGTGCCGAAGTCGTCCAGCGCCAGTTGCACGCCCAGGCGTTTGATGGTTTGCAGCGTCTCGGTGACGTCGCCGCCGCTTTCGAGGATGGCCGATTCGGTCAACTCCAGGCACAGGCTGGTGCCCGGCACGCCGGCGTCGATCAGCGCGTCGCACACATCGTTGGCCAGGTCGCGGCGCTGGAACTGCAGGCTCGACACGTTCACCGCCACATGCGGCAGGGCCAGGCCGGCGCTGCGCCATGCCGCCAGTTGGTGCAGGGCCTGGCGCAGCACCCAGTCACCGATCATGCCGATCAAGCCGGCCTCTTCGGCCACGCCAATGAATTCATCGGGCCCGAGCAGGCCGCGCTGCGGGTGCAGCCAGCGTAGCAGCGCCTCGGCGCCGCCGATGCGCCCGCTGGCCACCTGCACCTTGGGCTGGTAGTGCAGCACCAGCTGGTTCCGGTCCAGCGCCTGGCGCAGATCGCGCTCCAAGCCCAGCCGGTGCACCGAGCGGGCGTTGAGTTCCTTGGAATAAAAGTGCAGCGTGTTCGCGCCGGCCTCGCGGCCCAGCGCGCTGTGGCGCATGGCCACCGCGGCCTGGCGCAGCACGGTGTCGCGGTCCTGGCTGTCGGTGGGGAACACGGCAATGCCAACGCGGCAGGTGACGAAGATTTCGTAGCCGCCCACCAAGAACGGCTTGGCCATCAGGTCGATGATGCGCTGCGCCACCAGGGCGGCATGGTCGGGCAGCTCCAGCGTGGGCAGCAGCACGGTGAACTCATCGCCTTCGCCACGCGCCAGCACTGCGCCGCCGCCGCCGGCTTGCGAGCGGCCCAGCACATCGGTCTCGCGCAGCGTGGTCTGCAAACGCTGCGCCACGGTGCGCAGCAGCTCGCTGCCCAGGGTGGGGCCGAGTGCGTCGTTGACCTGGCGGATGCGGTCGAAGCCGATCTTCAACACGGCCCCCACGCTGTCGTAGCGGCGCGTGTGGCGCAGTGCCCAATCGAGCCGCTGCGCCACGCTCTCGCGGTTGGGCAAGCCAGTGGTGGCATCGGTCAGCGCCAGGCGGTCGTTGTGCGCCTTTGAAGCCAGGGTGTTGCGCAGGCGCGCGCGCAG
>JAYUHT010000218.1:0-5556 GCA_043766725.1 Burkholderiales bacterium
CCGCCCGCCGCCGTGGACAACCCTGCGCTGTGCCATGCCAACGACCTTGAACAGCCGGAAGGTAGTCCAGTGAGCACGCACGGCCGCCCGCAGGGCGAAGCCCTGAATGCGAAGCATGAAGGTACACCAGTGAGCACGCACGGCCGCCCGAAGGGCGAATACCAGAAGGCGCAGCCTGAAGGTACCCCAATGACCAACGACACAGCGCGCAGCGAGCGCCAGGAGCGTGTGATGAGCCTGGCCGCGGCGCAGTTGCCCGCCACGCAGCAGCCGTTCTTCGGCACATTGGCCAGCGAAGTGTTGGCCCGGCTAGATGCCGACGACCTGGCCGCGCGCAGCGACGATGCGCTGCTGGCCGCGCTGGCCTCGCTGCTGCAAGCCGGCACCCGGCGCCCACCTGGCCAAGCCCAGTTGCGCCTGGCGCCCGACGCTGGCGGCACGGCGGCGGGGCTGCGCCACACGGTGGTGGAAGTGATCAACGACGACATGCCCTTCCTGGTCGACTCCACCACCATGGAGCTCAACCGCCAGGGCCTGTCGCTGCACCTCATCGCCCACCCCGTGCTGGCCGTGCAGCGCAACGCGGCCGGTGACTTGCTGGGCCTGCACAGCCGCCACGCGGCGCCGCCCGGGGCGGTGCTGGAGTCATGGATGCGCATTGAGGTCGACCGCGTCATCGGTGAGTCTGCCGAGCGCGAACTGGCCGGCGGCATTGCCGGCGTGCTGGCCGAGGTGCGCGCCGCGGTGCGCGACTGGCAAACCATGCGCGCGTGCTTGCTCACCGCGCGCGACGAGCTGCTGGCGCGCGCCGCGGTGTTGCCCCAAGACGCCCTGAGCGAAAGCGCCGCCTTCCTGCAATGGCTGGCGCAAGACCATTTCACGTTGCTAGGCTACTTGCAGCACGACCTGGTGGCCCAGGGCGGTGATGCGCAACTGCATGTGGTGCCGGGCAGCGCGCTGGGCGTGCTGGGCTTGAGCACGCCGGACCGCCATCGGCCGCAGGCCGATGGCCCTCGGCAGGCGACAGCCAGTCCGCAGGGACTGGCTGTGTCCGGCCTCGGCCCCAAGGGCGAATACCGGAGTGCGCAACAAGAAGCGCCCTCGACCAGCTTTGCTGAGCTGCCCGCGCGCGCCCGCGCCGAAGCGCGCAGCATGCTGCCGCTGTTGCTGCTCACGCGCGCCAACACTCGCTCGAAAGTGCATCGGCCGGGCTACACTGACTACCTGGGTGTGAAGCGCTTCGACGCCAGCGGCCAGGTGATCGGCGAGCACCGCTTCATCGGCCTGTTCACATCGAGTGCCTACCGCTCGCGCGTGGACGAGACGCCGTTGTTGCGCGGCAAGGCGCGCGCCATTTCGCAGCGCGCCGGCTTCGCGCCGGGCGGGCACTTGGCCAAGGCGCTGGTGCATGTGCTGGAAACCTATCCGCGCGACGACTTGTTCCAGATCGGCGACGACGAGCTATACGACACCGTGCTGGGCATCCTGGCGCTGGGTGAGCGCCAGCGGCTGCGCCTGTTCACCTGGCGCGACCCGTACGAGCGCTTCGTGTCGTGCCTGGTGTACGTGCCGCGCGAGGCCTATTCCACCGCGCTGCGGGTGAAGTTCCAGGCGCTGTTGATGGCGGCGTATGGCGGCACGCAAGCCGACTTTGACGTCAGCCTGGGTGATGCGCTGCTGGCACGGGTGCACTTCAACATCCGCGTTCCCGCGGGCCAGGTCGTTGCGGTCGACCAGCGCGCGCTGGAGCAGGCCCTGGCCGCGGCCGCCCGGCGCTGGGAAGACGGCCTGCGCGACGCCTTGCTGCCCGCGCTGGGCGAAGGCCGCGGCCTGGGTCTGTACAAGCAGTGGGCAGCCGCCTTGCCGGGCGACTACCGCGAACGCAACAGCGCCGCGCAGGCCGTGGCCGACGTCTTGAAGCTGGCCGACTTGAGCCCGGCTCAGCCGTTGGCGGCGGCCTTTCTGCTTGAAGGCGGCGCTGCGCCCACTGCACCGGTGCGCTTCAAGGTCTACCGCCAGGGCCCGGCGCTGGCGCTGTCTGACAGTTTGCCCATGCTCGAACGCCTGGGCGCACGCGTGCTGGGTGAGCACCATCACCGCATTGAGGTGGCGGGCGGCGAAGAAACCTGGCTGCACGACTTCGAGCTGCAAACGCAGATCAGCGACGAGCTTGACCCGGCACGTCTGGCGCCGCTGTTCGAGCAGGCTTTCGCGCGTGCCGCCAGCGGCGAGATCGAGAACGACGACTTGAACCGCCTGGTGTTGCTGGCCGGCCTGGCCAGCGAAGACATCGTCGTGCTGCGCGCCTACACCCGCTACTGCCGGCAGATCGGCTTCGCCTTGTCGCAGGCCAGCATCGAAGCCGCGCTGGCCGCGCACCCGCGCATCGCGCGCATGCTGGTGGGCTTGTTCAAGCTGCGCTTCGACCCAGCCGGCCATGACGAGCAAGGCGCGGCCTCGCAGGCCCGAGCCGTCAACCAGGCGCTGGAGCGCGTGGCCAACCTGAATGAAGACCGCGTGCTGCGCCAGTTGCTGGCGCTGGTGCTGGCCACGCTGCGCACCAACTTCTGGCGCACCGGCGTGGGCCACAGCGGCGCGGCCGGGCCGCGCCGCGCGCAACTGAGCCTCAAGTTCGACAGCGCCGCTGTGCCGGGCTTGCCCGCGCCCAAACCGTGGGTCGAGATCTTCGTTTACGCCACGCGCTTCGAAGGCATCCACCTGCGCGGCGGCAAGGTGGCGCGCGGTGGCCTGCGCTGGAGCGACCGGCCGGAAGACTTCCGCACCGAAGTGCTGGGCCTGGTGAAGGCGCAGATGGTGAAGAACACGGTCATCGTGCCGGTGGGCAGCAAGGGTGGCTTCGTGCTGAAAAAGGCGCCACCGCCGAGCGAGCGCGAGGCCTACTTGAAGGAAGGCATCGCCTGCTATCAAGACTACTTGCGCGCCCTGCTCGACCTCACCGACAACCTGGCCGGCGGCGTGGTGCAGGCGCCGCCGCACGTGGTGCGCCATGACGGCGACGACCCGTACCTGGTGGTGGCGGCCGACAAGGGCACGGCCACGTTTTCAGACCATGCCAACGCCATTTCAGCCGAATACGGGCACTGGCTGGGCGATGCCTTCGCGTCCGGTGGAAGCGCCGGTTATGACCACAAGGCCATGGGCATCACCGCGCGTGGCGCCTGGGAAAGCATCAAGCGCCACTTCCGCGAACTCGGCCGCGACATCCAGCGCGAGCCTTTCAGCGTGGTGGGCATTGGCGACATGTCGGGCGATGTCTTCGGCAACGGCATGTTGATGTCGCGCCACACGCGGCTGCTCGCCGCCTTCGACCACCGCCACATCTTCATCGACCCCGAGCCCGACGCCGCGGCCTCTTTCACTGAGCGCGAGCGGCTGTTCAAGCTGCCGCGTTCATCATGGGCCGACTACGCCACCGCCCTCATCTCGGCCGGTGGCGGGGTGTGGGCGCGCTCTGAGAAATCAGTACCGCTGTCACCGCAGGCGCGCGCGGTGCTGGGCATGGAAGCCGAGCGGCTGACGCCCACCGAATTGATCAGCGCCTTGCTCAAGGCGCCGGTGGATCTGCTCTACAACGGCGGCATCGGCACCTACGTGAAGGCGCGCAGCGAAAGCCACGCCGACGCCGGCGACCGCGCCAACGACGCCTTGCGCATCAACGGCCAGGAGTTGCGCTGCAAGGTGTTGGGCGAAGGCGGCAACCTGGGCCTGACACAGCGCGCGCGCATCGAGGCCGCGCAGCAGGGCGTGCGGCTGTATACCGATGCGATCGACAACTCCGCCGGCGTGGACACATCAGACCACGAGGTGAACATCAAGATCCTGCTCGGCCTGGCGGTGGCCGCGGGCGAGCTCAGCCTTGAGCAGCGCAACGCCGTGTTGACCGCCATGACCGATGACGTGGCCGCGCTGGTGCTGCGCGACAACTACTTCCAGACTCAGGCGCTGAGCATGGCGGCGCGCCAGGGCGTGAGCCTGCTCGAGCGCCAGGCGCGTTTCATGCGGCACCTGGAACGCAGCGGCCAGCTTGACCGCGCCATTGAATACCTGCCGGCGGACGACGAAATCGCCGCGCGCAAGGCCGCCGGCCAGGGCCTGACGACGCCCGAGCTGGCGGTGCTGCTGGCCTACAGCAAGATGTGGCTGTATGACGAGTTGATTGCCAGCGCGCTGCCCGAAGAGCCCTGGGTGGCGCGCACGCTGGAGCGCTACTTCCCGGCGCTGCTGCGCGAGCGTTTCGGCAAGTGGGTGCCGCAGCATCCGCTGAAGCGCGAAATCATCGTCACGCATGTCGTGAACAGCATGCAAAACCGGGTTGGCGCGACCTTCGTTCACCGCCTGAGCGAAACCACCGGCGAGCCGCCGGCGCGCATCACCCATGCCTACCTGGCGGCGCGCGAAGTGTTCGGCTACGTGCCGCTGTGGCAGGAGATCGACGCGCTGGACAACCTAGTGCAAGACGCGGTGCAGGCCGAGCTGATCGGCGCCCTGGGCGGCCTGGGCCAGCGCGCCACGATGTGGTTCCTGCGCGGCAAGCGCCTGGCGCAGCCGCTCGATGAATTGATCAGCCGCTTCGAGCCGGTCGTGGCCCTGCTGCGCAGCGGCTCACTGGCCAGCAGCGCTGCGCCACCGGCGCGCGCCTTGCGCTGGCAGCACCACGGCGTGCCGGCGGGCCTGGCGGCGCAAATCGACCGGGCTGACGAGCTGTTCGCGGCGCTTGACATTGCCGAAGCCGCCGTGGCCGCTGGCTGCCCGCCGGCCCTGGCCGCCGCGGTGTTCAGCGGCCTGAATGACCACCTGCCGCTGGCACGCCTGCAAGGCAGCATTGCCGCCCTAGCCGGCGAAGGCCACTGGCCGGTGCAGGCCAAGCTGGCATTGAGCGACGACCTGGCCGCCGCGCAACGCGGCCTGGCGCAACGCGTGCTGGCGCTGGGCTCGGGCACGGCGGCACAGCGCCTGGCCGAGTGGGCGCAAGGCCAAGTTGGGAACCTGCAACGCACGCGGCGCTTGCTGGATGAACTGACCAATGCGCCCAGCCCCGACTTGGCCATGCTTGGCCTGGCGGTGCGCGAAGTGCGCGGCCTGGTTTAAGAAAATCGGGCGTTTGCCGAAGGCCTGACGATGATCGAAAAAACCCTGGCCAGCTTGGCCATGCTGGCTTGCGTACTGATGCTGGTGCGACTGGCCCTGAAGCCGCACACCCGCATGCGGCTCGACGCGCGCATGCGCAGTGCAGCGCGCCGGCTGCGTGAACGGTGGCGTGAGCGGCTCAAGCGGCCGCGCCGCAAGGCCAAGCCATTGCCCGACGATGCCGCGCAGGCGGCTGAGGAGCTGATTCGCCGCGCCAGCCAAGCCGGCCGCGTGGACCGTGACGGCAACGTCTACCGGCCTGAAAAGTTCGGCAAGCCGCCCAGGAAGCCGCACTGAGCGGCGGCGGATCAGCGCACTTCGTCCACCATTGGCGTGGCGCGGGCTGAGGCGGGATGGCCCGCTGCGCGGGCCGTGGCGGGATGGCCCGCTGCGCGGGCCGTGGCGGGA
>JAYUHT010000219.1:0-14668 GCA_043766725.1 Burkholderiales bacterium
GTGCCGGCCAGCAGGCCCACCACCAGCGCCAGGCCGTAGCCCTTGTAGCCGCCGATGGGCAGCAAGAAGCCGTCTTCGGCGCGCTGCGGGTCGAGCAGCGGCTGGCCCTGGCGGTCGATCATCCAGCCCTCGGGCATCATTTCGCCGCGCTGCGCCTTGGCCTTGACCTTGCCGTAGGCCGCCACTGTGGTGGCCATGTCCAGCACCACCGCTGGCTCTCTGCCGGCGGGCACCGCCACGGCGATGGGGTTGGTGCTGAGCAGCATGTCCAGCCCGCCCCAGGGCGGCAAATGGTTGGCATTGCCGACCGCGAAGTACAGGCCGATCATGTCGTGCGGCAAGGCCATGCGCGCATACAGCGAGGCCGGGCCGGCGTGGTTGCTCAGGCGCGAACCGACCCAGGCGATGCCGCAGGTGCGTGCCTTGCTCGCTGCCAGTTGCGCGGCGCGCGACATGACCAGGTGGCCCATCGCGTTGTCGCCGTCGAGCAGCGCGGTGGCGGCGCGTTCCTCGGCGATGCGGATGGTGGGGTGCAGGTTGATGCCGCCGGCCTGGATGCGCTTGATGTAAGGCGCCAGCCGGATCACGCCATGGCCGTCTGAGCCTTGCAGGTCGGCCTCGGTCATCAGCGCAGCCACCGTGGCTGCATCGTCAGCGGGCATGCCCGCGGCAACGAAGGCGCGGGTGATGAATTCGCGCAGGGTTTCAGCGCGCACGGTCAGGGGTGTGGTCGAGGTCATCAGCGCCCCTGCCCAACGGTGACCCAGGCCGCGGCGCCGCCGGCGTAGCGGGCAACGGCGGCTTCATCGAAGGCGAAGCCCAGGCCCGGCCCTTGGCGCAGCTTCAAGTGGCCGTTCTTGTGTTCGAGCTGGTTGTCGATCAGCCGGCGAAAATTGAGCACCTGGTCGTCGGTGAAGAACTCAACGTAGCGCGCATTCGGCGTGGCGGCCACCAGCGGTGCATGCAGATCGGCAAACCAGTGCGGGCTGACGGTGACGCCACAACTGCCGGCATGCGCGGCAATGCGCCGCCACTCCGAAATGCCGCCGCACACCGCGGCGTCGGCTTGCAGGATTTCGGCGCCGCCGGCGTCGATCAACTCGCGAAAGCGCCAGCGGCCAACTTCGATTTCGCCGGTGGCAAGGGTGATCGAGGTGCGTTGCGCCAGCCGCGCATGCAGCTCGATGGCATCGGGGCTGAACGGCTCTTCCAGCCAGTAGGGGTGGTAGGCCTCGAAGCGGCGCGCGTATTCGAGCGCGGTGGGCAGGTCGTGCCAGGCGTTGTTCACATCGAGCATCAACACCACGTCGGGGCCAATGGCGGCGCGCGCGGCGGCCACGCGCTTTTCTTCCTCGGCCGCCGAATGCCGGCCGGTCTTCATCTTCACCGCGCTGAAACCCTGCTCAACATAGCCGGCCATTTCACGGCCCAGGTCGGCCGGCGTCTTGCCGTCGAGGTAATAGCCGCCGCTTGCATAGGCGATGACCTGCTCCCGGTTCAGGCAACCCAGGTAGTCGTGCAGCGGCAGTTTGGCGTTGCGCGCGTTCAGGTCCCACAACGCCACGTCAAGGATCGACAAGCCGCGCATCACCGCGCCCGCGCGGCCTTGCAGCAAGGCCTCTTGGTACATGTCTTGCCACAGGCCTTCGCTGCGCAGGCTGTCCTGGCCGATCAGCACCGGGGCCAGCAATTGCTCGACCGCCACCTTCACCACGTCACCGCCCTTGCTGCCGGCATAGCAAAAGCCGATGCCTTCAATACCTTCCGCGCTGCGCACCTTGACCAGGCAGAAGTGGCGCTCGGTGACGGTGCGGGTGGAAAACGAAGTCGGCCGATCGAGTGGCACGCGGGCCACGGCAACCTGAACGCTGGCGATCTTGGGCATGGGGTGCGGCGGCGAGTGTGAGGGTGGGCGGCCTGACGCTGCGAACGCTGGCTTGCCAGGGCGGCGATTGTCGTCTTGGCGGCAGCCAGCGCAGGGCCGGGAATGACCTGATCAACGCCAGGCGGCCCTCAACCCCGCGGCACCTTGCCCAGCATGACCGGCGCGCGCAGGAAGTCGAAGTCCGCACCCTTGTCAGCCTGGGTCACGGTTTGCAAAAACAGCTTGAGGTAGCCGCGTTCGGCCGTGGGCGCCTGCACCGGCTGGTCTTGTGCGCGTTGCGCGAGTTCGCTGCTGCTCACCCGCAACGTTAACTCGCGCCGGCTCACGCTCAGGGCGATGCGGTCGCCATTGCGCACATGCGCCAACGGCCCGCCAACGGCCGATTCGGGCGTGACGTGCAGCACGATGGTGCCAAACGCCGTGCCGCTCATGCGCCCGTCGCTGATGCGCAGCATGTCTTTCACGCCCGCGCGCGCCAGCTTTTGCGGGATCGGCATGTAGCCGGCCTCGGGCATGCCCGGCGCGCCCTTGGGGCCGATGCTTTTCAGCACCAGCACGTCTTGCGCTGTGACGTCGAGCTCATCGCTGTCGATGCGAGCGGCCATGTCGGCCAGGTTCTCGAACACCACGGCGCGGCCCTCATGCTCCATCAAACCGGCATCTGCAGCCGACTGTTTGATGATCGCCCCGCCCGGCGCCAGGTTGCCGTGCAGCACGGCGATGCCGCCTTCGGCGTAGATGGGCTGGGCCAGGGGGCGCACCACGTCTTGCGCGAAGCCGGGGCCGGCGGCTTCGATCTCTTCACCCAGGGTGCGCCCGGTCACTGTGAGCGCATCAAGTTGCAACAGCGGCTTCAATTCGCGCAGCAGCGTGGCCATGCCGCCGGCCTGGTGGAAGTCTTCCATGTAGTGCTGGCCCGATGGCTTTAAATCGAGCAGCACCGGCGTGGCGCGGCTCATGCGGTCCAGCGCGGGCAAGTCCAAATCCAAGCCCATGCGCCCGGCCATGGCCGCCAAGTGAACGACGGCGTTGGTGCTGCCGCCAATGGCCAGCAGCACGCGCAGGGCGTTTTCAAACGCGGCCGGCGTGAGAATCTTGTCAATCGTTAACTTGTCAGCCGCCATCTGCACCGCCAAGGCGCCGGTTTGCTCGGCCACGCGGATGCGCTCGGCGCTCACCGCCGGCGGCGCGGCGCCGCCCGGCACCGTGAGGCCCATGGCTTCGGCAATGCAGGCCATGGTGCTGGCCGTGCCCATGACCGAACAGGTGCCCACGCTGGGCACGAGCTGGTTGTTGACCGCGGCCGTCTCTTCCGCGCTGATCTCGCCGGCACGGAACTTGGCCCAGTAGCGCCGGCAATCGGTGCAGGCACCCACGCGTTCACCGCGGTGCGAGCCCGTGAGCATCGAGCCGGTGATGAGCATGATGCTGGGGATGTTGGCCGAGGCCGCGCCCATCAGTTGCGCCGGCACGGTCTTGTCGCAGCCGCCGATGAGCACCACCGCATCCATGGGCTGGGCGCGGATCATCTCCTCGGTGTCCATCGCCATCAGGTTGCGCAAGAACATGCTGGTGGGCGCGGCAAAACTTTCGTGCAGCGAGAGGGTGGGGAAGGCCATCGGCAAGCCGCCGGCCAGCATCACGCCGCGCCTGACGGCCTCGATCAACTGCGGTGCATTGCCGTGGCAGGGGTTGAAGTCGCTGCCGGTGTTGGTGATGCCGACAACGGGCCGCGCCAAGGCGCCATCAGTGAAGCCCGCACCCTTGATGAAGGCCTGGCGCAGGAACAGCGAAAAGCCGGTGTCGCCGTAACTGGTGAGGCCTTTGTGCAGGCCGGTGCCGTCACTGTCGGTGGCCATAGTCAGGGTTGGTCAATGATCTGGTTCAGCACCGCGCAGGCCTGCGCATACAAGCTGTCGTCGAGCAGGCCTTTGGCATGCGGCTTGGCGCCCCGCGCGCGCCAATCGAACGACTTGGGCTGGTGGCACAGCACGTAGCTGGTCTTGCGGGTCTGGCGCCCACCCGCGGCGCCCGCGGCCAGCGCGAAGGGGTTGGTCGCGTTGTACTCGGCTGTGGTCATGGGCAGGACGATGACCAGGCCGGTGCGGGCATTGAATTCGGCGGGCGATAGCACCAGCATGGGGTGCAGGTCGCGCATTTCGCTGCCAACCTGGGGGTTGCAGTCAATCCAGATGACCTCGCGCCGAGTGGGCACCCAGGCACGGCCGGCCTTGGCTCGCGCCTGAACTTGTGGCTTCGGTCATGCTGCAAGCCGTTGTTTAAACGTGTTTAAACGCGATCCGACCGCTGGGTCAAGGCTTGCGTGAAGAACGCATTCAACTCCTGCCCCGGCGTGCCCCCGGCCAAGCCCTCGAAGCTGCCATCCTCGGCCAGCGCCTTGGCCGCGCGCATGAAGCCGCCCCAGGCGGCGCGCGCCAGGCTGCCGCCCAGGCTGATGCGGCGCACGCCCAAGGCCGCGGCCTGTGCCACGTTCATGCCGCCGGGCCAGCCGATGATCAGGTTCACCGGCTTGGGCGCCACGGCCGCGACCACGGCGCTGATGTGCTCGGGCGTGCGGATGCCAGGCGCGTACAGGCAATCGGCGCCGGCGTTGGCATAGGCCTTCAGCCGCGTGATGGTTTCTTCGATGTCGGGGTGGCCCACCAGAAAGCATTCGGCGCGGCCCACCAGCAGGGTATCGCCACCGTTGGCGTCGATGGCGCGCCGTGCTGCGCGCAGGCGCTCGCAGGCTTCATCAATGCCGAACAGAGGTTGGGTGGCGTTGCCGGTTGAATCTTCAATCGACAAGCCCGCCACGCCGGCTTGCACCGCTAACGTCACGCTGCGTGCCACACCGGCGGCATCGGGCGCGAAGCCGTTTTCGAAGTCGGCGTTGAGGGGCACGTCGGTGGCGGCCACCAGTTCGGCCAAGTGGGCAACGGCCATGTCCAGCGTGATGCCGTTGTCAGGCCGACCCTGTGCCCAGGCGAAGCCGGCGCTGGTGCTGGCCAGGGCCTTGAAGCCCAGGCCTTGGAGCATGCGCGCGCTGCCCACGTCCCAGGGGTTGGGGAGGACGAAGCAGCCGGCCTGATGCAGTTGGTGAAAGGCGCGGCGCTTGTCGGCAATGCTGGGTTGATTCATGGCGTGATCTCCAGTGGTGTGGGCGCACTCATCATGCACCGCCCGCGCTCGTTGCACGAGGCAACACGGTGAGCGCCGGCCGCGCGCCCGTGGTCTTGGCCGTGATGGGCGGCGCCGGCAGGCTGGCCACGCCGGGCTCGATGACGAAGTGGTGTTCGAGTGCAAACCAGGGCCCGCTGACATCGGCCGCCGGCGCAGCCTCGTGGTGCAAGACGTATTGGCCGACGAGCGCGCGCGTCACGCCGAACTGCACGTCGGTGTCGAGGTTCGGGTCGTCGCTTGAATAGACCTGCGAGAACTGCGTCTTGAAGCCCGGCTTGTGCAGCATGAAGTGGATGTGCGCCGGGCGCAGGTTGTGCCGGCCCTGCGCGCGCAGCAAGGCGCCCACCGGGCCGTTCACCGGCACTGGGTAGCCCACGGGCTTGATGCTGCGAAAGGCGATGCGCCCCGCGGCGTCGGTGCTGAACTTGCCGCGCAGGTTCATGTCGGCCTGCGCCGGGTCCTGGTTCTCATAGAACCCTTCCGAACTGCTGTGCCACACATCCACCTCGGCGCCGGCCACGGCTGCGCCTAGGGTGTCGCGCACCCAGGCCTGCACGAACAGCGGCTCACCCGGCGTGGGCGAGCGCACGATGCTGCCGCCATTGGGCGTGATGGGTGAACCCTGGCGCCAGAACGGGCCCATCAGGTTGGCGGTGGTGGCGCCACCTGCGCCGTTGTTGATGAGGCACACCAACGCCGACAAGCCCAACGAGCCCGCGGCCAGCACCACTTCGTTGTGCGCGGCATTCGTGGCCTGGCCGGCCTGGGCCACGAACATGCAGATCGAGCGCATCTCGGCCTCGGTGAGGCGCACCTCGCGCGCGAAGGCATGCAGGTGGGTCACGGCTGAAGCCAGCACTTGGCGCAAGCGACCGTCGGGCGTGCGCGCCACTTCGGCCAGCACGGCGGCGGTGAGATCTTGTTCACTTTGGATGATCATTTCGCGCTACTTTCACAGCCGGTCGGGCTTGGGGTTGGGGCCGCCTCGGCCGCATCATCCGATACTCCCGCCACACCACCGCAGGGGCGCGCGCATGAATTTGAATCTCGACGGCAAGGTCGTCCTCGTCACGGGCGGCAGCAAAGGCATCGGCCTGGCTTGCGCGCTGGCCTTTGCACGCGAGGGCGCGCGCGTGGCCATCGCCTCGCGCGGTGCCGAGCACCTGGCCAAAGGCGCGGCCGAGCTGGCGACGCAGGGCTTGCGCGTGATGACGGTGGTGGCCGACCTGCGCCTGGCGGTTGAGGCCCAGCGCATGGCCGGCGAAGTGAGCGCGGCACTCGGCCCGATCGACATCCTCGTCAACAGCGCCGGCGCCGCGCAGCGCACGCCGCCCGATGAACTGGCCGCCGAACATTGGCACGCCGCGATGGACGCCAAGTACTTCACCACCATCCACACCATGCAGGCCGTGTTGCCGGGCATGGCCGCGCGCGGCAGCGGCGCCGTGGTGAACGTGGTGGGCCTGGGCGGCAAGCTGGCCACGCCCACGCACTTGCCGGGCGGCGCGGCCAATGCGGCCATCATGCTGGCCAGCGCCGGCCTGGCCCAGGCCTATGCACCGCGCGGTGTGCGCGTGAACGTGGTCAACCCCGGGCTGGTGGCCACCGAGCGCATGCTTGAAGGCTTTGCCGCGCAATCGCGCATGAGCGGTGAGACGCTGCCGGAGATTGAAGCGCGGCATGTCAAGAGCCTGCCGCAGGGCCGCTTGTGCCAGCCGCATGAAGTGGCCAACGTGGTGCTGTTCCTGGCGGCCGGGGCAGCCAGCTATGTGAGCGGCGCGGCGGTGAGCGTGGACGGCGCGGCCACGACCATGATCTTTTGAAAGGCGGCCAGCGCTCGTCAAGGGCTGCTGCTCGCGCATCGTCATCCAACCATAACTTCTGCCTCCATGCCACTGAACCACATCCTCATCATCGGCGCCGGTCAGGCCGGCTATCAATGTGCCGCCAGCCTGCGCCAAGAAGGCTTTGCCGGCGACATCACCTTGGTGGGTGACGAGCCCGGCCTGCCGTACCAGCGCCCGCCGCTTTCCAAGGGCTACCTGCTCGGCAAGGTGGCGCGCGACAGCCTGCGCTTTCGCGCCGCCGAGTTCTACGACACCCAGCGCATCAGCCGCGTGCACGCGCGCGCCACGGCCATCGACCGTGTCGCACGCAGCGTGCAGTTTGACGACGGCAGCGTGCGCGGCTATGACCACCTGGTGCTGGCCCTGGGCGCGCGCAACCGCGTGCCGGCGCTGCCGGGCATCGAACTGGCCGGTGTGTTCGGCATCCGCACCCTGGTCGATGCCGATGCCCTGGCGCCGCGCCTGATTGAAGGCCACCGCGCCGTGGTGGTGGGCGCCGGTTTCATCGGCCTGGAATTTGCCGCCGCGGCGGCGGCACGCGGCATGCAGGTGCAGGTGCTGGAACTGGCCTCGCGGCCGATGGCCCGCGCCTTGAGCGCCGACATGGCCGCGCTGTTCGATGCCGGCCACCGCGCCGCGGGCATCGCGCTGCACTATGGCAAGTCGCTGGCGCGCATCACCGGCGAAGACGGGCAGGTCAACGGTGTTGAGACTGACCAAGGGCTGCAAATCCATGCCGACCTGGTGGTGTATGGCGTGGGCGTGCAGCCCAACAGCGAACTGGCGCAGGCCGCGGGGCTGGCGGTGGGCAACGGCGTGGCGGTGGACGCCACCTTGCTCAGCAGCGACCCCGCCATCTCGGCCCTGGGCGACTTGGTGTCCTTCCCCTCAACTTGGGCGCAGGCAGACGTGCGTTTGGAGTCGGTGCAGAACGCCATGGACCAGGCGCGCAACGTGGCTGCCCGCCTGGCCGGCAAGCCCGCTGCGCCGTACACCGCCCTGCCTTGGTTCTGGAGCGACCAGGGCGACATGCGCTTGCAGATTGCCGGCCTGTCGATGGGCTGCGACCAGAGCGTGAAGCTCGGTTCGGCTGAAGAGAAAAGTTTGAGCGTGCTGTGCTTTCGCGCCGGCCGCCTGGTGGCGGTGGAGTCGTGCAACCGCAGCGCCGACCATATGGCCGCGCGCAAGGTGCTGGCACGTTTGCCGGGGCTCACGTTTGAGCAGGCCCGTGGGCCGGGGTTCGACTTGAAGGCGTTCGAGGCGGCGACGCGGCCTGCGGTCTGATCGGGTTGCTAAGCAGGGAGCCGCCGCGAGCAAGCGCCTGTGCACTATCAAGATAGGTCTAGGCCGCTGCGGCCCAACCGCCTACAGTGCCGCCGATGCCCGCCCAGGTCTTCATCAGCTACCGCAGCGCCGACGGCAAAGACAAGGCCACGGCACTGGCGCGAGATCTGGGCGCGGTGTTCGGCCACGACACCATCTTTCTGGACAAAGACGATCTCGGCGGCGGCCGCAACTGGCGCGAAGAAGTAGCCGGGGCGCTGGGCCAGCGGCCGGTGCTGCTGTTGCTGATCACGCCGCAGTTGATCAACGCCACCGATGCCCAAGGCCGGCCGCGCCTGCTCGATGAAAGCGACCCGGTCAAACGCGAGCTTGAACAGGCCTTGGCATCCGGCGCCCGGGTCATTCCGGTGTTGGGGGATGGCCTGGGCGACGCGCCTGATGCAACCGCCTGGCCGGCGCCGCTGGACCAACTGGCTGAGCTGACCTGGCGCCGCCTGCGCGCCTACGACTGGGCGGCCGACGTGCAGCGCCTGGCGCAAGACCTGCGCGCGCATGGTGTGGCGCCCGCCATAGCCGCCAATACCGCCAATACCGCCAGCGCCGCAGCGCCGCGCTGGCGCCGGCCGCTGCTGGCCGCGGCCGCGGTGGTGCTGGTGGCAGCGCTGGGCCTGGGCGCCTGGCTGGCGCGGCCTGACCCGAACAGCCTGGCCGGGCGCTGGCAGGTCACCTGGGTGCGCGGCGAGCAGGCCGTGCTGGTCTTCACGCAACAGGGCAACGACGTTGCCTTCACCAGCGAGCCGGTGGACGTGAGCCAGCGCGCCGACTGGGCAGCCTACCGCACCTTCTGGCGCGAACGCGGCGGGGCGGAATTGCGCCAGGTGGTGTACCGCGGCGCGGGCACGCTGCGCCGCGACCCCGGCGCGGCGCCGCTGGCCGACATCGCCTTGAAGGTGGTTGCCGTGCCCGGCAACGAAGACATCGACAGTGGCAACTTAACGTTCAGCG
This sequence comes from Burkholderiales bacterium, assembly GCA_043766725.1. Lineage (GTDB taxonomy): Bacteria > Pseudomonadota > Gammaproteobacteria > Burkholderiales > Burkholderiaceae_C > Rubrivivax. The sequence continues at coordinate 9,205 of JAYUHT010000219.1, forward strand.
TCAGCGGCGAACAGGGCCAGGGCAAGCAATGGCTCAATGGCGAGCAGGCCGAACACGCGGCCACACTGAAGCGCTTGCGCTGAATACACCAAGGTCAAGCGCTTGCGCTGAACCCATCAAGAGGTGATGACATGGCCAATGAGATCCGTTTCACGCTGCAAGGCGAGGTCGAGGAACCCGCGGCCACCAGCCGCGGCGCCAGCAGCACGCGCGTGGTCAAGCGCGTGCGCTTGGGCTCGGTGCGCGGCCAGGCCAGCACGCAAAGCCTGGTGGCGCGCGTGGGGCAAGACGTGGTCGTCCTGCACATCAACGGCGGCCCCAGCCTGACGCTGCACCCCGAAAGCGCGGCGGCGCTGATGCGCGCGCAAACCGCTGGCTCCACAGGCCGCAGTGCGGTGTTGCCCGACGGCAGCGTCGAAGTCCCCATGCAACTCGGCTGGCCCGGCCTGGAGCAAGCCGCCGGCGCCACGGCCGCGGCGCGCGGCGCCAGCCGCGGTTGGCTGGGGCAAGTGTTCGCCAGCGCGGTGGAGATCGTCACCGGCGCGACCGGGCAGCCGCTGGCCAACCTGGCCGCAGCCGCCGTCACGCTCAAGCTCGATGGGCAGGTGGACCCCGGCGTGTACGCCCTGCAACCCGGCGCACTGAACAAACTCAAGGGCAGCGGCAGCAAGCTCGACGCCGTGCCCGCCGCGCCCGCCGGCCAGCCGCTGCTGGTGTTGATCCACGGCACCTTCGTTGACACCACCAGCACCTTCGGCAAGTTTTGGGCGCAGTACCCGCAGCGCGTGCGCGAGCTGTTCAGCTTCTATGGCAACCGCGTCTATGCGCTCGACCACCGCACCATGGGCGACAGCCCCATCACCAACGCGCTGCAACTGGTGCGCGCGCTGCCTGCTGGCGCGGTGCTGCATTTGCTCACCCATTCGCGCGGCGGCGTGGTGGCCGAGGTGCTGGCCCGTGCCTGCGCCCAGCAGGGCCTGGACGATGATTCCCTGAGCGGCTTCACCGCGGCCTATGCCACCGAGCGCGCCGATCTGCTTACGTTGGCCGGCCTGTGCCGGCAGAAAAACATCTCGGTGCAGCGGATGTTGCGTGTGGCCTGCCCGGCCCGCGGCACGCTGTTGGCGTCGGGCCGGCTCGATGCGTACTTGTCGGTGCTGCAATGGCTGCTCAACAGCGCCGGCATTCCGGTGGCCGGCGAGCTGGTCGACTTTCTCGATGAAGTGGCCCGCGTGCGCGGTGACCCGGCGCAACTGCCCGGGCTGGAAGCACTGATGCCCACGTCACCCCTGGTGTTGTGGCTCAACGGCGTGGCCGAGCGTGATGAACCTCTGGCCAGCGAGCTGCGCGTGGTGGCCGGCGACATGCAGGGCGACTCGATCGGCTCGTGGCTCAAGGTGTTGATGAGCGATGCCTTCTACTGGACCGACAACGACCTGGTGGTGCAAACGCGCTCGATGTACGGCGGCTCGCCGCGCGGTGGCTCGGGCGGTGGGGGCGGCAGCGGCGCAGCGCAGTTCCTGCTCGACCGCGGCGCCGGCGTCAGCCATTTCAATTACTTCAGCAACGAGCGCACCGCCGCGGCCGTGGTGGCGGGGCTGACGCAAACCCGGCCCGAGGGCTTTGCCGCCATCGGCCCGTTGTCGTGGCAGGGTGATGATGCTTCGGGCTCGCGCGCCGCGCGCACCGTGCCCAGCGCCGCGGCCGACGCCGCAGACCGGGCCAACATACGCCCGGCGCTCATCTACCTGCCCGGCGTGCTGGGCTCGAACCTGAAGAGTGGCGACCGGCGCATCTGGCTCAGCCTGAACTTTTTCAACCGCCTCAGCCGCCTGCGCTGGGACCCGCTGGGCAACCCCGGCGTCACGCCCGACGGCGTGGTCGGCCGCGTCTATGGCGACCTGGCCGAATATCTGCGCGGCACGCACGAGGTGATCGTCTTCGACTACGACTGGCGCGCGCCGATGGAAACCGAAGCGCAGCGCCTGGGCGCGGTGCTGGAACGCGAGATGGCCTTGCGCCAGCTCAGCGGCCAGCCGGTGCGCATGCTGGCCCATTCGATGGGCGGGCTGCTGGCGCGCACGGTGCAGCTCGAATGCCCTAACGTTTGGAACGACTGGATGGCCCAGGCTGGCACGCGGCTGCTGCTGTTGGGCACGCCGAACGGCGGCGCGTGGACGCCGATGCAGGTGCTGTCGGGTGACGACACCTTCGGCAACACCCTGGTCGCGCTGGGCGGGCTGTTCGCCAACCACGCCACGCGGCAGTTGATCGCCGGCCTGCCCGGTTTCGTGCAGTTGCAGGCCGGCTTGTTCGACAACGACTCGGCGCTATCAAGAGAGGCCACCTGGGCTGATTTGAGCGAGCGCGACCAGCGCCTGGCGCGCCAGTACAACGCCTGGCACAGCGGCGAGGCGCAGCTCGAAGCCTACCGCTGGGGCGTGCCACCGCAGGCCGTGCTCGACCAGGCCGTGGCCTTGCGCCGCCGGCTTGATGGCCAGGCCGCCGCGCTGCGGGAATGCGCCGCCAAGTTGCTGATGGTGGTGGGCCAGGTGCGCTTCACCCCCACCGGCATGAACGTGGGCGCGGCCGGCGTGGAATACCTGGATGCGCCGGCGCGTGGCGACGGCCGCGTCACCTGGGACAGCGCCTTGCTGCCCGGCGTGGCCACCTGGCTGCTGCCGGTGGCGCATGACAAGCTGCCCGCCTGCGCCGAAGCGTTCGCCGACTATGAAGCGCTGTTGCTCGGCCAGGCACCCAAACACCTGACGGTGCTCGACGTCGCCGCCACCCTGGCCAAGCCGCCCGCGCCCGACGCCCTGCGGCGCAGCCGCCCGGCGCGCACCAGCCAGGCCGAGCCGCCGCCAACCACGTTGGAGCAGGCCTTTGCCGTGCCTGACGAAGGCGCCCCTTCAGCCAGCGGCAGTGGCGCCAGCAGCCACCGCCCGGCGCTGCGCGTGCAGGTGGTGAACGGCGACCTGCGCTTCGTGCAGGGCGCGCTGCTGCTGGGCCACTACCGCGCGCTTGAACTCAGCGGCACCGAAGCGGTGGTCGACCATCTGCTGGGCCAGCGCATGAGCCAAGCCCTGGCCACCGGCCTGTACCCGGCCTCGCCGGGTTCACACCAGGTGTTTGTCAACCGTTCACGTAACTTGCGCAACCCGCTGCTGCCGCCGCAGCCCGCGGCCGTGGTGGTGGCCGGCCTGGGCGACGAAGGCAAGCTGAAGCCCACTGAACTGGTGCACACCATTCGCCTGGCGGTGCTGGCGCATGCCCAGCATGTGCTGCAAAGCGCGCCGGCCACGCAGACGCCGCCGCCCTTTGAGCTGACGGCCACGCTGGTGGGCAGCGGCGGGCCGGGTGTGTCGCCGGGCATTTCGGCCCAATTGGTGGCGCAGGGCGTGCGCGAGGCCGACGAGCAACTGCAAGACAACGGTTGGCCGCGCGTGGCCGGGCTGACGCTGATCGAGTGGTACCTGGAACGCGCGGGCGAGGCCTGGCTGGCCCTGCAGGCCCAGGTTCAGGCCACGCCGGGGCGCATCAACCTGGCGCCCGCGGTGAAGGAAGGCACCGGTGGCCTGCGCCGCGCGCTCGAAGGCAACTACCGCGGCGCCGCGCACGACCTGATCAGCGCCGTGCAGACGCTGGATGAGAACAAGCAGCCGCTCATCACCTACACCGTGGACACGCGCCGCGCGCGCTCTGAAGTACGCGCCCAGCGCGCGCAGGGGCCGCTGCTGGTGCAGTTGGTGCAAAGCGCATCGAACGATGGCAACCGCGACGCCCAGATCGGCCGCACGCTGTTCAACCTGTTGGTGCCCATCGAGCTGGAGCCCACCCTGGCCGGCAGCAGCGACATGCTGCTGGAGCTGGACGCCGCCACCGCGGCCATCCCGTGGGAGCTGCTCAACACCGACGCCGCGCGAACGCATTGCGACCCGCGGCCCTGGGCCATCCGCACCAAGCTGCTGCGCAAGCTGCGCACCGCCAACTTCCGCGAAACGGTGCACGACGCCAGCCGCGAAGACAACGTGCTGGTGATTGGCGAGCCGCTGTGCGACCACGCCGTCTACCCGCCCTTGCCCGGTGCACGCGCCGAAGCGCAAGCAGTGGCCATGCAAATGGCCGCCCAATTGGGGCCGGACAAGGTGACCGCGTTGGTCAGCGGCAGCGACGATTCGCGCAGCATCATCAACGCGCTGTACGGCCGCAGCTACCGCGTGGTGCACGTGGCCGGGCATGGTGAGCCGCGGGCCGACGGCGGGGTGGTGTTGTCCGGCGGCACCTTCCTGGGCGCCAACGAAGTCCGCGCCATGCGCACCGTGCCCGAGCTGGTGTTCCTGAACTGTTGCCACCTGGCCGGGCGCGATGCCAGCGTGCTGACGCTGCACTATGACCGCGCCGCCTTCGCCGCCAACATTGCCGACGAGTTGATCCGCGCTGGCGTGCGCTGCGTGGTGGCCGCCGGCTGGGCGGTGGAAGACGGCCCGGCCGAGATCTTCGCCACCACCTTTTACGCCGCGTTGCGCCGCGGCGAACGTTTCAGCCGCGCCGTGGGGCAAGCGCGCGAGGCGGCCTGGGAGGCCAACCCGCTGGGCAACACCTGGGCCGCCTACCAGTGCTATGGCGACCCGGGCTGGAGCTGGCGCGACAGCGCGCGCACCAACATCCAGGCCAAGCCCAACCCCTTGGCTGAGTACGGCGGCGTGTCGTCGGCGTTGGCCTTGAACCTGGCGCTCGACACGCTGGCGGTGCGCTGCCGCTACAGCGACCCGGGCCAGGCGCAGGCCCAGACCGTGCACGACAAGCTGCATGCGCTGGAAGACCGCTTCGCGCCGCTGTGGGGCGGCCAAGGCACGGTGGCCGAAGCCTTTGGCGCGGCCTACGCCGAAGCGGGAGACGCGGCGCGCGCCATCGGCTGGTACCGCCGCGCCGAAGCCGCGCTCGACGGCAGCGCCTCGTTCCGCTGCGCCGAGCAGTTAGCCAACCTGGTTGCCCGCAGCGCCGAAAAAGACGATGACCTGGCACGCGCCGAACGCGGCCTGAATGAAGCCGTGCAGCGGCTCGATGCGCTGTGCGCGCTGCAAGCCACGCCTGAACGCCATGCCTTGCTGGGCAGCACCTACAAGCGCCAGGCGCTGCTGCATGCGCGCCAGGGCCGCCGGCGCAGCGAACTGGCCGCCTTGCGCCAGGCCGCGCACCACTATGAACGCGCTGAGCGCCTGGCCGCGGCCGGCCAGGCCGGCAACCTGTTTTACCCGGCGCTGAACGGCCTGGGCGTGCAGATGCGGCTGGCCGCGCTGGAGCGCAAGCCGTTGAAATGGTCGCGCTCACGGCTGGCGGCGATTGATGCCTCGCTGAAGGCCGCGCAGGCCAACGCGCCCGACTTCTGGTGCGAGGTTGGCGCCATCGAGCTGCGTTTGTACCGGGCGGTGGCCGCCCGCCGCCTGGCCCGCCTGGCCGA
>JAYUHT010000220.1:0-5542 GCA_043766725.1 Burkholderiales bacterium
GGCCGGCGTGGAGATGCGCGCGGCAGGCCTGGATGTGCACACTTACGTGGTGGACGTGGGCCAGCGCGCCGCCGTGCTGGAAGCCATGCAGCGCGTTGAGCAAGACCTGGGTGGGCCGGTGTCGATCTTGGTGAACAACGCGGTGTGGATTCGCTACCAGGCGGTGGCCCAGACCGATGAAGAAAGCGTGGATCGCATCCTCGCCGTGGGGCTGAAAGGCATCTTCTGGGCCACGCAAGCGGCGGCTGAGCAAATGGCGCGCCGGGGTGGCGGCAGCATCATCAACATCAGCTCCATTGCGGCCTTGCAGGGCATGGCCGGCGGCGCGGTGTACAGCGCCTTGAAGGCGGCCGTGATCGGCTACACCCGGGCGGTGGCGGTGGAGCTGGGGCCGCAGGGCATACGCTGCAACGCGGTGGCGCCGGGCATCATTGCCACGCCGGCGTCGCTGGCGCACTTTGATGCCGCCACGCAGGCGCAGAAGGTGGCCACCACGCCGGCGCGCCGCTTCGGCCAGCCGCAAGAAATGGCCGAGGTGGTGGCCTTTCTGGCCGGTGCAGCCAGCAGTTACGTCACCGGCGCCGTGCTGGTGGCCGATGGTGGGGCGTCGGTGGTGCCGGCTTGACGTGCCGGCTTGATATGGCGGCTTGATGTTGTGAGTGCTCTGAAAGGTTAATGATGAGAGTCATGCGCGTGGGCCAACCGGCCGGCTTTGACACCTTGGTGCTCGATCACCCCGAGCCGCGCCCGCCCGGGCCAGGCGAAGTGTTGGTGCGGGTGCGCGCCAGCTCACTGAACTACCACGATTTGCTGGTGGTGAACGGCAGCATTCCCACCGCGCCGGGGCGCATACCCCTGTCTGACGGCGCGGGCGAGGTGCTGGAAGTGGGGCCCGCGGTGCCGGGCGCCTTGGCTGACGCCTCGAACACCTTCAAGGTGGGCGACGCGGTGATGGGCACCTTCTTTCAGCACTGGCACGACGGCGAACTCACGCCCGAGCAGGCGGCCAGCGTGCCTGGTGATCACCTCGATGGTTATGCCTGCGAAGTGGCCACCGTGCCGGCCATGGCGCTGACGCGCGCGCCGGCCGGGCTGAGCCACCTGGAGGCCGCCACGCTGCCCTGCGCCGGCCTGACCGCCTGGCGCGCGCTGGTGGCTGACGGCCCGCTCAAGCCGGGCGATGTGGTGCTGGTGCAGGGCACGGGCGGGGTGTCGATCTTCGCGCTGCAATTCGCCAAGGCGGCTGGGGCGGTGGTCATCGCCACCTCGTCGTCAGACGAAAAATTGCAGCGCCTGCGCGCGCTCGGCGCTGACCACGTCATCAACTACAAGAGCCAACCCAAATGGGGCAGTGCGGCCAAGGCCTTCACCGGCGGGCGCGGCGTCGATCATGTGGTGGAGATCGGCGGCGCCGACACGCTGGGCCAGTCCATCACCGCCTGCCGCATGGGCGGGCACATTGCGATGATCGGCGTGCTGGCCGGCACCGCGGGCAACGTCTCCACGGTGCGCATCATGGCCAACCAGATCCGCTTGCAGGGCGTGACGGTGGGCAGCCGCGTGCAACAGGTGGCCATGGTGCGGGCCATTGAAGCTAACCTTGGAAATAACGTTGCGCAGCCCAGCTTGCGCCCGGTGCTGGACGGCAGCTTCCCGCTGGAACAACTCGGCGCGGCGTTCCAGCGCCAGGTGTCGGGCCAGCACTTTGGCAAGATCGGCATCACGATTTGACGCAAGGCCGGGCGCCGCGCCGGGCACTACAGTCGCGCACCGCCACGCAGCAATCTGCTGCATGCGGCGGCAGCATTCATCAAGGAGACTTCATGTTGACAACCACCCGCTTCATGCGCACACGTGGCGCCCGTTCAGCCCGCGCGGCGAGCCTCAGCCTGGCCGCCCTGTGCCTGAGCATTGCCGCGTTGGCGCAAACCGAGAGTGTTGTCGAAGGCTTCTCGCCTTCGCGCATGGCGCGTATTGGCCCGGCCGTGATGGAGCAGGTCAATGCCGGCGCCATCCCGGGCGCCGTGACCTTGATCGCGCGCAACGGCAAGACCGTGCACTTCGAAGCGCACGGTTTTCTCGACACCGCCAAGTCAAAGCCGCTGCAAAAAGACAGCCTGTTTCGTTTGGCGTCGATGACCAAACCCATCGTCGTGAGCGCCGCGATGATGTTGGTCGAGCAAGGCAAGCTCAAGCTTAACGATCCGATCACTTTGTGGCTGCCCGAGCTGAAAGACCTGAAGGTGGAAACGCCCGCCGGCGACGTGCCCTTGGCGCGGCCGATCTGGGTGCAAGACATCATGCGCCACACGGGTGGCTTCGTGTACGGCGGCGCCACGCGCTCGCCGCGCATCAAGAAACTGTACGAAGACCTGAACATCGAAGCGCGTGAAGTGGACATCAGCACTGAGGCGATGCTGACGAACCTGGGGCAGATTCCGCTGTCGCAGCAGCCGGGCACGATGTGGGAATATTCGATCGCCACCGACCTGGTCGGCCTGGTCATTGAGCGTGTGACGAAACGCCCGCTCGATGCCGTGCTCAAGGATCTGCTGTTCGATCCGCTGGGCATGAAAGACACCACCTGGTGGGTTGACGCCGCGAACACGCCGCGCATGGCCGAGGCCTTTGACAGCGACCCGCTCAAGGCCGGCATGCTCAAGCAGTACCGCCAGCACTACAACCCGGCGGGCAAGAGCTACTTCAAGGGCGGCGCCGGCCTGGTGAGCACGGCGGCGGACTACCTGCGCTATGGCCAGATGATGGTCAACGGCGGCGAGCTCGACGGCAAGCGCTACCTGTCGCGCAAGACGGTTGAGCTGATGCTGTCGAACCATATCGTCGGCATGGCGGGCAGCACCATCGCCACCACCGGCCCGGGCTACGGCTTCGGCCTGGGTTACGGCGTGCGGCTGGACGAAGGCATGGGCTGGGCGCCGGGCTCGAAGGGCGACGCCATGTGGGCCGGCGCCTGGGGCACCAGTTTCTGGATCGACCCGAAGGAAAAACTGGTCGGCATCTTCATGGCGCAAGGGCCGTCAACGCGGGTGCAAACGCGCATGCTCTACAAGGGCCTGGTGTACGGCGCGTTGGTGAAGTGAGCGGGCGCCGGCGGCACTGGGCCGGCAACGCTGGTGCGGCTGGCGGGGATCGAACCCACGACCCTTGGCTTCGGAGGCCAATACTCTATCCACTGAGCTACAGCCGCAGGCATGCAGGGCGGCGCATTCTACAGGCCGCATCTTCCTGGCTGCGGCGGTGCCCGGTGGGCCAAAACCCGATCGCTATAATTCTCCGGTTTTGCTGCCCACACCTGGGCGCCAAGCCCCACCCGAGGATGACATGAGCGATTCCCACCGCCACGCTGACGCGCACGACGCCGCCCACGAGGGCCCGATCAAGACCATTCCACAGTTGGTGTGGACGGTTATTGCATCGTTCGTGGTGCCCATCATCCTGATCATCATGTTGGTCAACTATGTGGCATTTGGCGACAAGCCGGCGGCGGGCAGCACCGGCCTGAGCGCCGAAGCGGTGGCCAGGCGCATTCAACCCGTGGGCACGATCGAAGTGAAGGATGTGTCCGACCCGGCTGCCATGAAGAACGGCGAGCAGGTCTATGCCGCGCAGTGCTCGGCTTGCCATGCCACCGGGCTGGCCAACGCGCCGAAGTTTGGCGACGAATCTGCCTGGGGCCCACGCATCAAGGCCGGCCTGGACGCCTTGATCACCTCGGCCATCAAGGGCAAGGGTGCCATGGGCGCGCAAAGCGGCGGCGACTTCAGTGACGTTGAAATCGCGCGCGCCGTGGTTCACATGGCGAACAAGGGCGGGGCCAAGTTCGACGAACCCAAGGTGCCGGCCGCTGCCGCTTCAGCGCCGCAGTGACACTTCACCGCTAAATGCAACAAGCCACCTGCGGGTGGCTTTTTCACGCCCGCTCAGGGGTGGCAGAAGAGGCAGAGTTGGCAGCGGCTTGAGGGCGCAACACGTAGGCATGGTGCTGCGGCATGTCGGCAAACAGCATGTCTTGCAGCTTCCATTGACCGGCCTGGACGGCGTCGGCGGCAAGGTGGGTGTCCAGCGTGTGCACCAGCCCCAGGCCGAGGTCGGTAGCGACAAACACGCGGCCCGTTTCATCGAGCAACGCCTGCTTGTACACGGCCGGGCGGTCGCTGTGCGAGGTGATCACCACGCCGGCGCCTTCGGTGTGCAAGCGCCAGACCCAGGGTGCGGCTTCAAGCTCCACGTAAACGCGCTGCGGGCCGTTCTGGAAGAACCAGCAGCCGGCGGCGTCGGCCTCGTAGTTGCGGTGGATGAACTCGCGCAGTTTTTCGTGGTCGATACGGCTGCCTTTGATGCGCGGGAACGGCCCGGCGGCCTGGATGCGGTCGTCTCGCATGTACCAGTCGCCGCGCGCATCCAGCGCCAACCAGCCGTAGCAGTGCGGCACCTGGGGCCACTTGGCCAACGCAGCCTTGACGATGTCGTCCATGCGCCAACTCTATCCCTGGTTCTATGCCTGTTGCCCGAACCAGTTCAACACCGCATCGGGCAGGGCCAGCACGTCACCGCGCCAGGCGCCCTGGCCGAAGCCGACATGGCCGCCATGCGCCGGCTGCCACAGCGTGACGTGCGCGCCGGCTTCGTGGCGCGCGGGCAGGCTGGCGGCTGGCACGAAAGGGTCGTTGCGCGCGTTCAGCGCCAAGGCTGGAATGCGGATACGCGCCAACTGCGGCTTGGCCGAGGCACGCAGCCAGTAGTCGTCGGTGTTCTTGAAGCCGTGCAGCGGCGCGGTGAAGACGTCATCGAACTCGTACAGCGTGCGCGCCGCCAGCATGCGGTCGCGGTCGAACAGGCCGGGGTGTTGCTGCCACTTGCGCAGCGCCTTGGGCTTCATGCTGCGCAGGAACATGCGGGTGTAGACGACGCGGTTGAAGCCACGGCCGATAGCGCGGCCGCTGGCGGCCAGATCAAGCGGCGACGACACGGCAGCCACGGCGCGCGCGGTGGCCGCCGCACTGGCGCCGGCTTCTTCAGCCCAGCGCAGCAGGGCATTGCCGCCGAGGGACACGCCAGCGGCAAACAGCGGTGTGGTGGTGCGTTGGCGCAGGCGTTGCAGGATCCAGCCGACTTCTTCAAAGTCGCCCGAGTGGTAAGCGCGCGGCGCCAGGTTCAGCTCGCCCGAGCAGCCGCGAAAGTGCGGCACCGCGAAGCGCCAGCCGTGGGCACGCGCCCAGTGCGCGAAGGCCTGGGCGTAGTGGCTCGCCGACGAGCCTTCGAGCCCGTGGAACAGCACGAGCAGCGGGGTGTCTGCATCGTCGACGAGCCGGGCGCCGGGCCGCCCCAAGGCCGGCGAGGCCCCCTCGGGGGGCGTGGTCGCCGTACTCGGCGATCCCGGGGCAGACATCTGCCAATCGACGTCGATGAAGTCGCGGTCGGGGGTGGCCCAGCGCTCGCGTGTGTATTGCGGCACCGGCCCTTCGAAGCGCTTCGAGAACAGCGCCGGCCAGATCGTCTGCACATTGCCGCCGATCAGCCA
>JAYUHT010000221.1:0-5541 GCA_043766725.1 Burkholderiales bacterium
CGGCGGCGGCGTCGGTGCCGGCCACCACGTGCAGCGCCTGCGCCAGGCGCTGGCGCGGTGCAGGGGATGCGGCCTGGCCGGCGCCGGCCACCAACTCGCTGGCATGCAGCAACTGCGCAAAACGCTGCGGGCGGCGCAGCGCATCGCAACGCTCCAGCAAGGCGAGCAGGCCTGGCGCGCCCAGGCCGGCACTGGCCTGCACGGCGGCATGTTCGCGCGCCAGCACGGTGGCCACTTCCTGGCAGTCGCTGCCCACGCGCAGGCGTTCACCCAGCGGCCGCGCCGTCACCTTGCGCGTGGCCCAGTGGCTCAGGCAGGCGTAACGCACCGGCAGTTCGGCCTGCTGTGCGGCGCAAGTGTCGAGCGTGGCCAGCAGCGCCGCCGTGGCGTCCAGCTCGGGCAGCAGCTTGCTCAGCGCGCCGCAGTGGGCCAGCACTTCGATCATGCGGCTGGGCCGCTGTTCCATCAACCCGCGCGCCAGCTCTTGCCAGACACGCTCGATCACCAGCGCATCGACTTCGCCGCCGGCGACCATGCTGCGCATCATCTCTAACGTTGCATCGGCCAGCGTGAAGCCTACAAAGCGGGCGGCAAAGCGCGCCACGCGCAGGATGCGCACCGGGTCTTCGGCAAAGGCCGGCGACACATGGCGCAACACGCGCGCGCGCAGGTCTGCCTGGCCGCCATAAGGGTCGATCAACTCGCCGCCAACGCCGCGCGCCATGGCGTTGATGGTCAGGTCGCGGCGCGCCAGGTCTTGCTCCAGCGTCACGTCGGGCGCGGCGTGGAAGGCGAAGCCGTGGTAGCCGGGGGCTGATTTGCGTTCGGTGCGCGCCAGGGCAAATTCTTCGCCGCTGTGCGGGTGCAGGAAGACCGGGAAGTCGCGCCCCACGGGGCGAAAGCCGGCGTCCAGCATGAGCTGCGGCGAGCCGCCCACCACGACCCAATCGCTGTCACTCGCCGGCAGGCCGAGCAATTCGTCGCGCACCGCACCGCCCACCTTGAATGCCTGCGCCGGCGCCGGCAAGAGTGGCCAGGCGGCCACGGTCAGGCCTCTTGCTCTAGCCGATGATTGCGATAGGGCTCGTCTTCGGCCACGTAATCGTGCTCGGCCAGGGCATCGTTGATCCAGTGCGCCACGCCCGGGCGGGCCACCAGGCGCTCAACGTAGACCCGCGTGGCTTCGCTCACCGGCAGCGCATAGGTGCGCAGACGCATGCACACCGGTGCAAAGAAAGCGTCGGCCGCGCTGAAGGCGCCGAACAGCATGGGCCCGCCGCTGGCGGCCAGCGCGTCGGCGAAAAGTTGCTCGATGCGCTGCACATCCTTGCGCACGCCTTCTTGCTCGGCCCAGATGCGCGCGCCGGTCTTGGGCAGGCTGGCTTCGATGTTCATGGGGCAGGCACTGCGCAGCGCGCCGAAGCCCGAGTGCATTTCGGCGCACAGGCTGCGTGCCCGCGCGCGGGCTGCTGGGGCGGCCGGCCACACGCCGGCCGCGGGAAATCTTTCGTGCAGGGTTTCGGTGATGGCCAGGGTGTCCCACACCGCCAGGCCGTCGTCCACCAGCACCGGCACCTTGCCCGCGGCGCCGAGCCGGGCCACGGCGCGGGCGAAGACGGATTCGGCTTTGAAGCTGTCGAAGCGCAGCAGCTTTTCTTCGAACGGCAGGCCCAGTTCGCGCATCAGCGCGCCTGGGCGCATCGACCACGATGAATAGTTCTTGTTGCCGATGTAAAGCGTCAGGGTCATGGTGGGCTCAGCGCCTTGTCAAGGCAGGTCGGGGTTGGGCGGCGCGGCGCCGGGGTCGCGCGGGCCGATGTGCGCGCCCAGGCGCGGGCGCAGCCCGGGCACGCGCGTGCCCAGCACGTGGCTGTAGTACACGGCGTTGCTCAGCACTTTCTTCACATAGTCACGTGTTTCGTTAAAGGGGATGTTCTCGGCCCAGACGGCGGGCTCGAGCACCGGCCCTTCGCGCCAGCGCCGTGAACGGCTGGGCCCGGCGTTGTAGGCCGCGGCGGCCAGCGCCTGGCTGCCGTCAAAGTCGTCGAGCACCAGCTTCAGGTAGGCCGTGCCCAGGCGCAGGTTGGTGTCGGGCTCGCTGATCATGTCGGCGCTGTAGGGCAGGCCGATGCGTTTGGCCGTCCAGCGCGCGGTGGCCGGCATGAGCTGCATCAGACCGGACGCGCCCACGCTGGAGCGCACATCGATGATGAAACGCGACTCTTGCCGGATCAGGCCATACACGTAGGCGGGGTCGAGGCCGATTTCGCGCGCCTTGGCCAGCACGTCGCGGCGCATGGGAGTGGGATAGCGCTGCGCCATATCCACTTCCACCCGGGTGCGCTCACTGGTGTTGATGCAGCGGTCCCACACCTGGGCGTCGCAGGCACGTTGCGCCGCGGCCAGCAGCTCGCGGTCGGTCATGCCACGCAAGGAGTAGTTCCACTCGCGCACGCCTTCGCCACGCAGGCCGAGGTTGATGAGTTGCAGCGCGCGGGTCAGGCCCGGGTGCGCCTGGGCGGCGTCGCGCTCGGCCGGGTTCAGCGCCAGCGGCGCCGCCGGCAGCTTGATGGCACGGCCCAGGTCTTCGCCGGCCAGCTTGCCGTAGAAGTTGAGCTGTTGGCTTATCGATTCAAGCAGGGCGCGCGCCGCACTGCGTGCCGCCTCGCCTTCCTCGCCCGGCGCGGCGCGGGCCAGGGCAGCGCGGGCGCGCCAGTAGACCCACGCTGAATCGACTTGCTCGGCCTCGCTCATGGCCGCGATGGCGGTTTCAACCAGGGCCCAGCGTTCAGCGGTGCCGGCATCGGCGCGAAGCGCGGCGCGCACCAGCCAGGCCAGGGTTTCATCGCTCCACGCCGTGGCCGCGCGCTGCGCGGGCGAAAGCTGCGCGCGCAGCGCCAGCGCTTGGCCGTAGTGCGCCACGGCGCCTGGCTGCAGCTTCAAGGCCGCCTGCTTGCCCAGCGCAGCCCAGGCCACGGCGGCCAGCGGGCGCGGCAGGCGCTGCGCCAGGCCTTGTTGCAGTTGCAGCGTGGCGGCGTCGAGTTCGGTGGCGGCCAGGCGCATCAGCGCCAGCGTGGCCAGTTCGGCGCCATGCCCACGCAGGGCGGGGCCCGGGCCGGCCAACCAGCGAGCGGGCTTGTCCAGCGCATCGGCCACGTTTTGGGCCAGGCTGGGGTCTATCAATTCGACGGCGGCGCGGGCGCTGCGCGGGCGGTTCCATTCAACGCTCAGCCGCGCCTTGGCCCAGGCATCGGCGGCTTGAAACACCCCGGCGGCCATGAGTGTGCTGGCCAGCTGGTGGCAACCGTCGTCAAGCTCGCGCTGGGCCAGCCATTGGGTGCGTGCGGCGTCGCGCACGTCAAGCCCCGCCAGATGGCGCGCCAGCAGCACGTAGCAGGTCACCTCGCGGTCATCGTTCATGCGAAAGCGCGGGTGGTCGCGCAGCAGCGCCGGCCAGTCGCGCCGCCGGCCGAGTTCGAGCAGCCAGTCGTTGCGCAGCCGGTCTTCGACATAGCTGCCGGGCCAGCGTTGGTAAAAGGCCTCGACCTCGTCGATCGGCGTGGTGGCCAGGCGGCTGGTCAGCTCCCAGTACTCGGCCCACTGCGCCAGCGGGTGGCCGGCGCTGGCCAGGCGAGCCACGGCCAGGCTCGATTTCTCTTTCTTGCGAAAGGCCTCGCGCGCGTCGAGGATGCTGGCGTCGGCGCTGCTGGGCGCCACGGCCGGTGCTGCCGGCGCGGCGCGCGTTGGCAGCAAGGTGCCCAGCCCGAGCAGCGCACACAGGCTTGCAGCGGCCAGGCGGCGCAGCGTTGGGTTCAGTGCAGAGTGATGGATCTTGGGTGAGCAGCGCATGGCCGGGCATTTTGTCATCGCCCCTTGCGGCGTGCTGCGAGAACAGGCGGGCCACACCCGACAATCGCCGCCCATGACCTTGCCTTTCAAGCTCAACACCGAGCCCTTGCGCGACAAGGCGGCGCTGCGCCGCCAGTTGCAAGCCGAGCGCCTGTCGCTGCACGACCGCCACCGCCTGGCCATGCAATTGCAGGAAGTGCTGCGCGTCTGGCTGGTGGGGCGCGCGGATGCGGCCATTGGTGCCTACTGGCCGATCAAGGGCGAGTTCGATGCCCTGCCCGCCCTTTACCGCTGGAGCGAGGCCGATGCAAAGCGGCGCATCGGCTTGCCGGTGATCCACCGCGAAACCAAGCGCCTGCGCTTTCATGTGTGGTACCCGGGCTGCCCGATGGAGGAAGACGCCTACGGCATCCCCAAACCCAAGGACACCGAAGCCTTCAACCCCACGCTGCTGCTGGTGCCTTGTGTGGGCTACGGGCCGGGCGGCCTGCGCCTGGGCTATGGCGGCGGCTTTTATGACCGCACGCTGGCGGCATTGGAACCGCGCCCGTACACCGTGGGCCTGGCCTACAGCCACGCACTTGTGCCGTGGCTGCAGGGCGAGGCGCACGATGTGCCGCTGGACGCCGTGCTGAACGAAGACGGCGTGGCCTGGCAGGCTTTTGCATAGCCGTCACACGGCGGCGATGATGGCCCGGATCGTGGCGCTCAAGGTGGCGCCCGTGGCGGCGTTGATGTTGCCCGTCTTCACCCAGGCGAAGATGCTGCTCAACGCCGCGTCCAACTGGTTGGTGGCCTGCTTGTTGCGGCCCTGCTGGATAGAGACATAGGCGCTGGTCAGCTTGTCGGTCAGGCTGTTGAGCTGGCCCTCGCTCAGCCCGTAGTCGCCCAGCGTGTTTGACAGCACCTTCACCGCCAAGTCAACCGGGTCAAGCCGCACGGCGTGGGCAACGAACGGTATGCCGTCCTTCCATGCCGAGCCGACGATCTGCCCCAGGCTGTTGATGCCGCGCGCGCTGACCAGCTGCCAGACGTTGCCGCTGGCAATGCGGCTGTTCAGATCGACCATCGGGCCGCCGGCAAAGATGTTGCCGGTGTACACGAAGGCGTGGATGGCGGCGTCACCCGTGGTGCTGGAGTCGCCCACCACCTGGCTGTCTTGCCCCGGGCGGTGGTTGATGGCGAAGGCGGCGCTGTAGCTGCCGCCCAGGGTGCCGATGCTGTGCACCAGGAAGCCAGAAGCCAGGAAGGCATGCTGGATCGGGAAGGCGGGGAAGGCCGCGAAGGTCACGTCACCCCTGCCGACGATTTCACCGGCATCGTTCACGGCGTAGGCCACGGCGTCGCGCCCGCCCATGGTGGACAGACCTTGCATGCCCAACAGCAGCGAATAGCGGAAGGCATAGTTCGGAAAACCGGTGATCGGGTTCGTGGCGCTGTCACCCACGGTCAGGTTGAAGCTGTTGATGCCGTAAGCCGTGCTGGAGCGGCAACCCGCATTCGGGAACGGCACCAGGGTGCCCAGGTTGCTGAACGCGCCGCCGATCGGCGTGTTGGGCCCGGTGCGAAAAGCGTGCGACACCGAGCCGCAAAGATCAGCCGGCACGGTGGCAAAGCCGACCACGTTGCCGTCGTCGTTGATGCCATTGGCGCCGCTGTTGTTGAAGCCGTTGGCGCCGCCGGTGGGTGCGA
>JAYUHT010000222.1:0-5539 GCA_043766725.1 Burkholderiales bacterium
GGAACGCGCGCTGGGCCAGGTGCAGGCCAACAAGGAGTTGATCCGCAACCTGGCGCATGAGATCAAGAACCCGCTGGGCGGCATCCGCGGCGCGGCGCAGTTGCTTGAAATGGACTTGCCCAGCCGCGAGCTGCGCGAATACACCCAGGTCATCATCACCGAGGCCGACCGGCTGCAAGCGTTGGTCGACCGCCTGCTCGCGCCGCACCGCAAGCCTCATGTGGTGGGCGACGTGAACATCCATGAAGTCTGCGAGCGCGTGCGCTTGCTGGTGCTGGCCGAATACCCGCGCGGCCTGCACGTGCAGCGCGACTACGACACCTCAATCCCTGAATTTCGCGGCGACGCTGAGCAGCTCATCCAGGCCGTGCTCAACATCGCCCACAACGCCACGCAGGCCCTGGCCGCACGCATGACTCAGGGCGACGCGCGGCTCACGCTGCGCACCCGGGTAGCACGTCAGGCGGTGATCGGCAAGCAGCGTTACAGGCTGGCATTGGAATTGCGTATCCAGGACAACGGGCCGGGTGTGGCCGAGGAGTTGAAGGAACGCATTTTTCAGCCCCTGGTGTCGGGCCGCGAAGGCGGCTCGGGCCTGGGGCTGACATTGGCGCAGACGTTCGTGCAGCAACACCTGGGCACGATCGAATTCGACAGCATTCCTGGCCGCACCGTGTTCACCCTGCTGATCCCCTTGCCTTGATGACACTGACGCCATGAAACCCATCTGGATCGTTGACGATGACCATTCGATCCGCTTCGTACTCGAAAAGGCCTTGGCGCGCGAAAACTTCCAGGTGCGCAGTTTCAGCAATGCGCGCGACGTGCTGGCGGCGCTGGAAAGCGACGAGCCGCAAGTGCTGGTCAGCGACATCCGCATGCCCGGTGGCTCGGGGCTCGACTTGCTGAACACCTTGCGCGAGCGCCTGCCGGGTTTGCCGGTGATCGTGATGACGGCGTACTCAGATCTCGACAGCGCCGTCTCCGCCTTCCAGGGCGGCGCCTTTGAATACCTGCCCAAGCCCTTCGATGTGCCCAAGGCGGTGGAGCTGATTCACCGCGCGGTGGAAGAAAGCCTGCGCGAAACGTCGAGCCAGGCGGTGGCGGCGCAGGCGACTGAAATGCTGGGCCAGGCGCCGGCCATGCAGGATGTGTTTCGCGCCATCGGGCGCTTGAGCCAGAGCACTGTCACCGTGCTCATCAATGGTGAGTCGGGCACCGGCAAGGAGCTGGTGGCCAGTGCCTTGCACAAGCACAGCCCGAAGGCGAGCGGCCCGTTCGTGGCCATCAACACCGCGGCCATTCCGAAAGACCTGCTGGAAAGCGAACTCTTCGGCCACGAGCGCGGCGCCTTCACCGGCGCGCAGACCATGCGCCGCGGCCGCTTCGAGCAGGCCGACGGCGGCACGCTGTTCTTGGACGAGATCGGCGACATGCCGTACGACCTGCAAACCCGGCTGCTGCGTGTCCTCTCAGACGGGCAGTTTTATCGCGTCGGTGGCCACCAGCCGCTCAAGGCCAATGTGCGCGTCATCGCGGCCACGCACCAAGACCTGGAGCAGCGCGTGCGCGACGGCGTCTTCCGCGAAGACCTGTTCCACCGCCTCAACGTCATCCGCCTGCGCCTGCCGCCGCTGCGTGAGCGGCGCCAGGACATTCCGGGTCTCACCCTGCATTTCCTGGCTCGCAGTGCGCGGCAACTCGGCGTGGATGCCAAGCGCATCGGCGTTGCGGCGCTGGAACGGGTGGTGGCATTCGAGTTCCCGGGCAACGTGCGGCAGCTTGAAAACATCTGCCACTGGCTCACCGTCATGGCGCCGGCGCAGCTCATCGATGTGGCCGACCTGCCGCCCGAGCTGCAAGCCGGCGCAGCCAGCACCTGGCTGACACGACCCACGCCGCCGCCGGCCAGCGCGCCACTGCCTGGCCCGGCCAGTGCGCCGGCCGAGGTCGCAGCCCCGGTGACCAGTGGGTCTGCCGTGTCTGCCGCACGGCCCAGCCTGGCGGCCGACTGGCATGCACCGCTGGCTGAGGAAGCGCGCCGCATGCTCGAAGACGGCACGCCCGATGTGTGGGACGCGCTCACGCGCCAGTTTGAAACCCAGCTGATCCACGCCGCGTTGAACCTGACCCGCGGGCGCCGGGTGGAGGCCGCGCAGCGCCTGGGCATCGGGCGCAACACGCTGACGCGCAAGATCGACGAGTTAGAGTTGCGGGTGTAGCAGCGCGCAGGCGCTTACGCCGGGGCCAGCTCGATCACCACTGGGGCATGGTCGCTGGGGCGTTCGTTCTTGCGCGGCAGCTTGTCGATGAAGCAGGCCGTGACCCGGGAGCGCAGTGCTTCGCTGACCAGGATGTGGTCGATGCGCAAGCCCTGGTTACGGCGGAACGCCAGGTTGCGATAGTCCCACCAGCTCCAGCTCTTGGGCGGTTGGTCGAACAAGCGGAAGGCATCAACCAAGCCCAGCCCAACCAGGGCGCGGAAGTGGTCGCGCTCTTCCACCGTGCAATGAATCTGCCCGGCCCAGGCCACCGGGTCGTGCACATCGCGGTCTTCCGGGGCGATGTTGAAGTCGCCCAGCAACACCAGGTTGGGGTGCGTGGCCAGTTCAAGCGCCAGCCAGTCGCGCAAGCCGTGCAGCCAGCGCATCTTGTACTGAAACTTGGGGCTGTCGGGCTCCTGGCCGTTGGGCATGTAGGCGCACACCACGCGCATGCCGGCCACCGTGGCCGCCAGCACGCGCGCCTGGTCGTCTTCGAAGCCGGCAATGTTCTTCATCACCAAACCGGCAGCTTCACGCGACAACAACGCCACGCCGTTGTAGGTCTTCTGCCCGAAGCGCTGCACCTGGTAGCCCGCGGCTTCAATCTCGGCCAACGGGAACTTGTCGTCGATGAGCTTGGTTTCCTGCAGCGCCAGCACGTCCACCGGGTTCGTGGTCAGCCAATCCAGCACTTGCGGCAGGCGCACGGCCAGGGAGTTGATGTTCCAGGTAGCGAGTTTCATGGCGCGCGGCGGCTGGCCATCAAATATGCAGCCAGGCCAACCCACCCAGCACGACGCCGATGGCACCCGCGGTGAGGGTCACGCCGGCGAACCAGCGCTTCTTGGTGAGCAACGCGATAGCGGCCATGGCGATGGCCACCTGCAGCGCCGTGGTGGCCTGGGCCCAGCGGTGGTGCTGGTGGATTTGCTCGTCGCTGCGCGTGTCCCAATCCTTGGCTTCGGCTTCGAGCTTGTCGGCCGCCACCTTGATCTCGGCCTTTTCCGTCTTGTAGCGCGCGATCTCCTTGTCGTACTGCGGCTTCTTGTCGTCGCCCACCAAGACCAGGGCCAGTTCGGCCAGGTTTTGCTTGCCGCTCTTGGCCTGGTAGTAATTCCATTGGTTAGCCGCCTCGGTCTTTTTGATGGCCGCGTTGTTCTTGAACAGCCAGGCGTTGGCCTGCGTGGCCCCGCCCATGTAGCCGAACATGGCGCCGATGGTGGCCAGGATGGCGGTGGCCACCGCCAGTTGGCCGGCAAAACCATCGCCACCGTGTTGCGCCACGTGTTCCATTTCGTGGTCGTGCGGGCCGTGTACATGAAAGCCTGATCCGGACATGGTGTCGATCCTTCGTTGTTGGGTAGCTTTTGGGTGGTTGCGCACCGGCAGCACAATCACGCGTCAGTCAGCGCGGCCACCGGGTTCACAGAACTTTACCCCTCGCGCAAGCCGGCGTTACGCCGCGGCGGCATCGTGCAAGCCTTCATTCACTGCACTGTTGGAACCACCATGAAACTGCAAGGCAAGTCGATTCAATGGTACGTGGCCACCCTGTTGGTGGCACTGGCCGGCGGCACGGTGACTTTGGCGCAGGCCGAAGGTCGGCATGGCCACGGTGGCATGGGTGGCGGCATCGGCGGCGGCATGGGCATGCACATGAGCGAGCGCATGCTCGACAGTGTCAACGCCACCCCCGAGCAGCGTACGCAGATCAAGCAGATCATGCAAGGCGCGATGACCGACCTGGCCGCCCAGCGTGAAGCCGGGCGCGCGCTGCGCATGCAGGCCATGACTGTGTTCACGCAGCCCAACGTGGATGCCAACGCCGCCGAGGCGCTGCGCCAGCAGATGCTGGCCCGGCACGACCAGGCCAGCAAGCGCATGATGCAGGCCATGCTTGAGACCAGCCGCGTGCTCACCCCCGACCAGCGCCGCCAGTTGGCAGAAGGCCTGGCCAAACGGCAAGAAATGATGCAGCGCCACCAACGCGAGCGCGGCCAGATGGACAAGCGCATCTAAGGCAATTCACCCATGGCCAAACGGCTGCTGCTGATCGACGACGATGCCCGCCTCACGGGCATGGTGGGCGACTACCTGCGCAGCCATGGCCATGAGGTGGATGTGGCGCCCACGCTGGCCGCGGGCCGCGCGCAACTGCGCATCCTGAGCTACGACGCGCTGCTGCTCGACCTGATGCTGCCCGACGGCGACGGCCTGGAATTCACGCGCGAGCTGCGCGCCGAGCTGCGCACCCGGCGCCTGCCGCTGTTGATGCTCACCGCGCGCGGCGAGCCGCTGGATCGCATCGTCGGCCTCGAGCTCGGGGCTGACGATTACCTGCCCAAACCGTTCGAGCCGCGCGAGCTGCTGGCCCGTGTGAAGGCGCTGCTGCGCCGCGCCGCGCCCGAAATCGGCAGCGATGAAGTGCTGCGTTTCGGCCGCCTCGAAATCGACCTCGGCGCCCACCAAGCACGCCTGAGCGGCCAGCCCTGCGAGCTGACCAGCCACCAGTTCGACTTGCTGGTGGTGCTGGCGCGCAGCCCGGGGCGGGTACTCAGTCGCGACCAGATCATGGATTCGCTCAAAGGCCACCCGCTGGATGCGTTCGACCGCAGCATCGATGTCCACATCTCGCGCATCCGCGCGGTGATTGAAGACGACCCCAAGTCACCGCAGCGCGTGCTCACCGTGCGCGGCGCGGGCTATCTGTTCGCCAAGAAGCAAGACGGCGTCGAAGGCGGCGCTGCACCCAGCGGCCAAGCCTTGAGCTAAAGCAGGCTGCGCGGCGTGCGTTCGCTGTACCTGCGCATCTACCTCACCGTGGTGGCCGCGCTGGCGCTGTTTGCGCTGGTGTCCGGGCTGGTCTGGCAGCACCATGTCGAACTCGAACTCGAACGCGAGCGCAGCAGCAGCGGCGCGCAAGACCGCGCAGCGGCCTGGGGCGAGTTGCTGCAGCGCTCTTTGCCGGGCGGTGAAGCACCCAGTGAAGACCAGGCTCGCGCGTTGCAGGAGTGGTCGCTGCGCCTGCGCCTGCCCATGGCGCTGGACGATGCCAACGGGCAGCGCATCGGTGCCTCGGAATCCTTCACGCGGCGCGAGGCCGAGGGTACGGGCCGGCGCATCAGCACCATCCGCCTTGATGACGGCCGCACGCTGTGGTTGATGCGCCCGGGGCCGCGCCCGCGGCTTGACGGGCCGGGTGGCCCGGGTGGCCAGGGGGGCCCTGGTGCGCGCCGTGAGCCCCCGGGCCTGGACGGCCAGGACGGCCGCCCGAC
>JAYUHT010000223.1:0-5533 GCA_043766725.1 Burkholderiales bacterium
TGCGTGGCGCATGGCGTGCCACACCGCCAAGTGGGCAAGCTGATCGTGGCCACGTCCAACGAACAGGAAGCCGGCTTGCAGACCTTGCTGCATCGCGCGCGCGAGTGCGGCGTGAACGACCTGCAAGCGCTGAGCGTGGCGCAGGCGCATGCGCTGGAGCCGGCGTTGCGTTGCACCGCCGCGCTGCATTCACCCCGCACCGGCATCATCGACAGCCACGGCTTCATGCTCAGCCTGCTGGGCCAGGCGCAAGACCATGGTGCGATGCTGGCGCTTAACAGCCCGGTGCAGCGGATCTTTCGCAGCAATGGCGAATGGGTGCTGGAAGTGGGGGGTGCGCAGCCCATGCCACTGGCCGCGCGCTGCGTGGTCAACAGCGCCGGGTTGCATGCGCCGCAATTGGCGCAGCGCATCGAAGGCCTGGCCGCGCAGCAGGTGCCGCCTTCGCATTGGGCGCGAGGCCACTACTTCAGTTGTTCAGGCAAGCCGGCGTTCGGCCGCTTGATCTACCCGTTGCCCGATGAACATGGCCTGGGCATTCACCTCACGCTCGACCTGGCCGGCCAAGTGCGCTTCGGGCCCGATGTGCAGTGGGTGCCTTGCACCGCGCTCGGCGGCGAAGACTACGGTGTCGATCCCGCCCGCGCCGCGGCCTTTGAACACAGCATCCGCCGCTACTGGCCGGCCCTGCCCGCGGGGGCGCTGCAACCCGCCTACGCCGGCCTGCGGCCGAAGATCAACGGCCCGCACGAGAGCGCACGCGACTTCCTCATCAGCGGCCCCGCCGAGCATGGCCTGCCCGGGCTGGTAAACCTGTTCGGCATCGAATCGCCGGGGTTGACGGCAGCGCTGGCGATTGGTGAGCAGGTGCAGGCGGCATTGGCTGCGCACTGACACGGGTGCGCTGCCGCACGTTGCCCGCGGGCACAATCTCGCCGATGACTTCAACGCTCGTTCAAGCGGACTTGTTTGCGCCATCCACGGCGCCACCGCAGGCGCAAGCGGCGAGTGCTGAATGGCACTGCGCGGCGTTGGCACCTGAGGCTCGGCGCGCTGAAGGCATCACGCTCACGCCGCATTGGTTGATCGAGTTGATGCTTGATCACGCGGCAGCGTCAGGCTCGTTCGACACCATCGTCGACGCTGGTGCAGGCACCGGGCGCTTCACCTTTGCCGCTGCGGCGCGGTTTCCCAAGGCCAGCGTGCTGGCGGTTGAACAGAACCCTGAGTTGGCTACGCTGTTGCGAGCGGCTATCCAGCGCGCCGACCTGCAAGGCCGTGTATTCGTGATCGAGGGCGACTTTCGAACCACTCACCTCGAACTGGCCGGCCGGGTCCTGTTCATTGGCAACCCGCCCTATGTTCGCCATCACGACATCGGCGCTCAGTGGAAGGCCTGGTACCGCGACGGCATGGCGCAGCGCGGCATTGCGGCCTCGCAATTGGCCGGCTTGCACGCCCACTTCATGCTGCGCACGGCTGCGCTCGCGCGGCCGGGTGACTCCTGGTGTTTGGTGACAGCGGCCGAGTGGCTCGACAACGGTTATGGCTCGGCCTTGCGGCAACTGACCACCCAGCCGCATGGCCTGGGTTTGCAGGCCTTGTGGCTGGCGCCGCCGGGCGAGCCGGTGTTTGTGGACGCACTGGTGTCGGCCGCCGTGTTCGCGGGCACGGTGGGCGTGGATGCGCCCGGTGTCAGCTTCGGTCGGGTGGCGGGGCGCCGGTTGACGCCCTTGCGCCAACTCGACAGTGCGGCGGTACGGGCCAGCGTGCGCTGGTCTGAGCTGTGCCAGTTTGATGAGCGGCCGCCCAGCAGCGGGGTGGAAGTCGGCGAACTGTTCAAGGTCACCCGTGGGCAGGTCACGGGCTTGAACGCGGCATGGATTCTTCCGCCAGACGCGCCATCGCCCTGGCAGGCGCTGGGCGTTGCAGCCGTTACCCGAGCGCGCGAAATCATTGATGGCACGGTGTCGGCCAGCGACGCGGCCAGCCGGGTGCGCCGAGTGATTGATTTACCAAGCGACCTTGACCAGCTTGCCCCGCATCTGCGCGCTGCGGCCGATCAACTCGTGGCGCGAGCGCGAGCGCTGGGCGCGCACAACAGTTATGTGGCGCGACAACGCGCGGCCTGGTTCAGTGTTGGCATGCGCGCGCCACCGGCGGCATTTGTCAGCTACATGGGCCGCAGGCCACCGGTGTTCAGGGCAAACCCGCAAGGCCTGAGCTATCTCAATATCGCCCATGGTCTTTACCCGCGCGTGCCGGTGACACCCAGCGAATTGAGCCGCCTACTGGATCACCTGAACGCCAACACAGCGCTCTTTTCCGGGCGCGTGTACGGCGGCGGCCTGGCCAAGTTCGAGCCCAGCGATATCGCACGGCTGCGGCTGCCCCAGGCCGTGTGGGAACCGCGCCCGTGACCGCCCATTGGCCCCATGGCGCAATACGTTGGACTGATCAGCAGATTGATGCCGATGTGTTGGCCAGCCGTGGCGAATTCCGAGCCCGCCGGTTAGGCGAGCCACTACAGCGCTACCTGGATGCCTTTGATACGGCTAGCCCGGTGATCGCGCCGTTGGTTGCGCAGCTAGCGGCCTTGCTTCAAGGCAGCCCCAATGTGAGTGGCGAGTTGCGAAAGCTCTGGCGCGACGACTTGGGGCGTACCGCATTTCGCTACCTCGGCGCACCGCCGATTTCCACCGACGATCTCGAAACACTGGCCGAAACGACGTTGGGTGTGCGCGCACTCGAAGGCGACGCACAAGGCGCCAACAGACTGCTGGAAGTGATGCGGGTGATCGCCGATCCGCGGCGCTTTCCGTGGCTGGCGAGTGGCCGCCCACCCAGCCCTGAAGAGTTGCACGCCGCGCAGTTGGCCAGCGCCGTCTTGATGGCTTCGCAGCGAGTACAGACGTTGCGGCGCGGCGATGAGAAGTCGGCTGTCGAAGGCGCGGTCAAGGGCCTGCTGGTCGGCATGGGTTGGCAGCATGTGCCTGCGCGACTGGCCAAGGGCGTTCAAAAGCTGCTCACAGACTCGCCTGAGCCCCGCACCTTTGTCACCCAGACGAACCTGGGCAGTGACAACGCTGATGTCATCGTGCGTTTGGACGATGCGCGCTTGCTGGCCATTGAGTGCAAGGGTTCGAACAGCGAGATCAACAGCCGCAAGCGGCTCAACAAGGAAGCGGCGCAAAACGCGCGGGTCTGGCTGGCAAAGTTTGGTTCTGACCAAGTTGTGCCTGCCGTGGCATTGCAGGGCGTGTTCAAGTCGCGCTACGTGGCTGAAGCGCAAGACACGCCCATGGCGATCTTCTGGGCGCACCGCCTGGGTGATCTGAAATCATTCATTCTTTCGGCTCATTGACACCATGAACAACACCTTCGACTGGACCAACCCCTACCCCAGCAAGCGCAGCCCCGTGTTTGCGCGAAACGTGGTCTCGACCTCGCACCCCTTGGGCGCGCAAGCGGGCCTGCGCATGCTCGCCAAGGGCGGCAACGCGGTCGATGCGGCGATTGCCGCGGCGGCGGTGATGACGGTGGTGGAGCCTTGCAGCAACGGCTTAGGGTCGGATGCCTTTTGCATCTTGTGGGATGGCCAGAGGTTGCAAGGCCTTAACGCTTCAGGTCACTCACCAGCGGGTTGGACGCTTGACCGCTTCCAGCGCAAGCACGGCATGGATGCCGCCAAGCCCCCGCAGCGCGGCTGGGACACGGTCACCGTGCCCGGCGCCGTGGCCTCTTGGGTGGCCTTGAGCCGACGTTACGGAAAACTGCCCTTCAGCGACCTGTTAGAGCCGGCGATCGACATCGCCGAGCGCGGCTACGCCGTACCGGTGATCGTGGCGCAGAAGTGGCAGCTCGCGTTTCAGGTGCAAGAACTGATCTCCCAGCCCGGCTACGCCGAAACGTTCTTGCCGCGCGGCCGCCCGCCCGAAGTGGGTGAGCTGTTTTGCATGCCCGGCGCGGCGCGCGCCTTGCGCGCCATTGCCGCCAGCAAGGGCGAGGCGTTTTACCAGGGCGAGATCGCGCACGCCCTGGTCAAGCAAGCGGCGGCGCAGGGCGGCGCGCATGTGCTGGCCGACCTGGCCGAGTACAAGGTGGAATGGGTGGACACCATTTCGAAGGACTACCGCGGCCACACGCTGCACGAGTTGCCGCCCAACGGCCAGGGCATTGCGGCGTTGATGGCGTTGGGCATCTTGTCGCACTTCGACATCGGCGCGATGAAGGCCGACAGCGTGGCGGCACAGCATGTGCAAATCGAGGCCATGAAGCTGGCCTTCGCCGACACCTACCGCTACGTGAGCGAGCGCTCGAGCATGGAACTCACGCCTGGGCAGATGCTCAGCGATGCCTACCTGGCCAGCCGCGCCAAGCTGATCGACCTGAACCGCGCACAAGTCTTCGGTGCCGGCAAGCCACCGGGCGGCGGCACCATCTACCTCAGCGCGGCCGATGAGAGCGGCATGATGGTCAGCTTCATCCAGAGCAACTACATGGGCTTTGGTTCGGGCGTGGTCGTGCCCGAGTACGGCGTGAGCCTGCAAAACCGCGGCCACGGTTTCAGCCTGGAGCCTGGCCTGCCCAACACCATGGCGCCGCGCAAGCGGCCGTTCCACACCATCATCCCGGCGTTCTTGATGAAAGATGGCGCGCCGCAAATGAGCTTTGGCGTGATGGGTGGCGACATGCAGCCGCAAGGCCATATGCAAACGCTGGTGCGCATGCTCGACCATGGCCAGAACCCGCAGGCCGCGTGCGACGCTCCGCGCTGGCGCTTCACGCAGGGCCGCAGCATCAACATCGAGCCGGGCATGAATGCTGAAGCGGTGGCGGGTTTGAAGGCCCTGGGCCATGAGTTTGACACCATCGCCGACAGCTACCAAGACTTCGGCGCCGGGCAATTCATCTGGCGCCTGGGTGACCCGGCCGCCGAAGGCTATGCCGCGGCCAGCGACCCGCGGCGCGACGGCCTTGCCGCAGGGTTCTGAGCCGTCTGACCCGCCCGCGCGGGCCAGCACTGGCCTAGCCCTGGCCATGCTGGGCGCGGTGGCGTTTTCGGGCAAGGCCATCATTGTCAAGCTGGCGTATCGCCATGGCGTGGACGCCGTCACGCTGATCATGCTGCGCATGTTGTTCGCGCTGCCCCTGTTCGTGGGCCTGGCCTGGTGGGCCGGCCGGGGCCAGACGCCGCTTGGTGCGCGCGACCTCAAGCTGGTGGCGCTGCTCGGCTTTTCGGGCTACTACCTGGCCAGCATGCTCGACTTCCTGGGCCTGCAATATGTGAGCGCCAACCTGGAACGTTTGCTCTTGTATCTCACGCCCACCATCGTGTTGCTGCTGTCGATGCTGCTGTTCAAGCGCCGCGTCAGCGGCAAGCAGGTGGCCGCCTTGCTGGTCAGCTACAGCGGCGTGGCGTTGGTGTTCGGCCGCGAACATGGCGAACAGGGCGGCCATGTGGTGTGGGGCAGTGCGCTGATCCTGGCCAGCACGCTGAGCTATGCGCTGTACCTCATTTACAGCGGCGAAC
>JAYUHT010000224.1:0-5524 GCA_043766725.1 Burkholderiales bacterium
AACGACGAAGACGCCCGCAAGGCCAAGCGCGACGCCAGCGAAGCCAACAGCGCGGCCTATGGCGAAGAGAACATCCAGATTCTCGAAGGCCTGGAAGCGGTGCGCAAACGCCCGGGCATGTACATCGGCGACACGTCGGACGGCACCGGCTTGCACCACCTGGTGTTCGAGGTGGTCGACAACTCGATCGACGAGAGCCTGGCCGGGCATTGCGACGACATCACCGTCACCATCCACTCCGACAACTCCATCAGCGTGATCGACAACGGCCGCGGCATTCCCACCGGCGTGAAGATGGACGACAAGCACGAGCCCAAGCGCAGCGCGGCCGAAATTGCGCTCACCGAGCTGCATGCCGGCGGCAAGTTCAACCAGAACAGCTACAAGGTCAGCGGTGGCCTGCATGGCGTGGGCGTGAGTTGCGTGAACGCGCTGAGCAAGTGGCTGCGCCTCACGGTGCGCCGCGAGGGCAAGGTGCACCAGCTTGAATTCGCCAAGGGCGCGGTGCAGGGCCGTTTGCTCGAATTGCGAGATGGCGTTGAAGTCAGCCCGATGAAGGTCAGCGGCGAAACCGAGAAGCGCGGCACCGACGTTCACTTCCTGCCCGACGACGAGATCTTCCAGCACATCGACTACCACTACGACGTGCTGGCCAAGCGCCTGCGCGAGCTTTCATTCCTGAACAACGGCGTGCGCATCCGCCTGGTGGATGAGCGCAATGCCAAGGAAGACAACTTTGCCTTTGCTGGCGGTGTGAAGGGCTTCGTCGAATTCATCAACCAGGGCAAGAAGGTGCTGCACCCCAACACCTTCCACGCCATGGGCGACAAGATGAGTGAACAGGCCACCAACATCGGCGTTGAAGTGGCCATGCAGTGGAACGACGGCTACAACGAAGCGGTGCTGTGCTTCACCAACAACATTCCGCAACGCGACGGCGGCACCCACCTCACGGGCCTGCGCGCGGCCATGACGCGGGTGATCAACAAATACATTGAAGACAACGAGCTGGCCAAGAAGGCCAAGGTCGAGATCAGCGGCGACGACATGCGCGAAGGCCTGTGCTGCGTGCTCAGCGTGAAGGTGCCCGAGCCCAAGTTCAGCAGCCAGACCAAAGACAAACTCGTCAGCAGCGAAGTGCGTGGCCCGGTGGAAGACGTGGTGAGCAAGGCGCTGAACGACTACCTGCTTGAAAACCCGATCGACGCCAAGATTCTGTGCGGCAAGATCGTCGACGCCGCGCGTGCCCGCGAAGCCGCGCGCAAGGCCCGCGAAATGACGCGCCGCAAGGGTGTGCTTGATGGCCTGGGCCTGCCCGGCAAGCTGGCCGACTGCCAGGAAAAAGACCCGGCACTGTGCGAGATCTACATCGTCGAAGGTGACTCGGCCGGCGGCAGCGCCAAGCAGGGCCGCGACCGCAAGTTCCAGGCGATCCTGCCGCTGCGCGGCAAGATCCTGAACGTGGAAAAGGCGCGCTATGAACGGCTGCTGTCCAGCGAAGCCATCGTCACACTCATCACCGCGCTGGGCACGGGCATCGGCCTGGAAGACTTCAACATCGACAAGCTGCGCTACCACCGCATCATCATCATGACCGATGCTGACGTTGACGGCGCGCACATCCGCACGCTGCTGCTCACCTTCTTCTACCGCCAGATGTCGCAGTTGGTGGAACGCGGCCACATCTACATCGCCCAGCCGCCGCTGTACAAGGTGAAGGTGGGCAAGCACGAGCAGTACATCAAGGATGCCGGCGAACTCGATGCCTTCTTGATGAGAGTGGCGCTCGAAGGCGCCGTGGTGCTGCCCGATGGCGATGTGCAAACCACGCGCGCGCCGCTGCAAGGCAGCGCGCTGGAAGACCTGGCGCGCAAGTACATGCTGGCCCACCATGTGATGGACAGGCTTTCGAACTGGATGGACGTGGACGCCCTGCGCGCCCTGGCCGGCGGCCTGCAGCTCGACCTGGATAGCCCCGCTGCCGCGCAGGCCAGCGCCGCCGCGCTGCAAGCCGCGCTGGTGGATGCCGAGGTCGCGGCCGAGGTCGATGCGCGCAGCGACAAACACATCCTGCGCATCAGCCGGCGCCAGCACGGCAACGTCAAAGCCAGCGTCATCACGCAAGACTTCGTGCATGGTGCCGACTACGCCGCGCTGATGGCAGCCGGCGTCACCTTCAAAGACCTGTTAGGCCCGCAAGCCGTGGTGCGCCGCGGTGAAGGCGAGCGCATGAAGGCGCAGCAGGTTGATGACTTCCGCGCCGCCATGGCCTGGCTGCTGGCGCAGGCCGAGCACGCCGTGGGCCGCCAGCGCTACAAGGGCCTGGGCGAAATGAACCCCGAGCAGTTGTGGGAAACCACCATGGACCCCACCGTGCGCCGGCTACTGCGCGTGCAGATCGAAGACGCCATCGAGGCCGACCGCGTGTTCACCATGCTGATGGGCGACGAGGTCGAGCCGAGGCGCGAGTTCATTGAGAGCAATGCCTTGCGGGCAGGGAACATCGACGTCTGACGATTCGCGGCGCCAGGGGCGACTGGAAAGTGGCTCCCGGCTTCGCACGTGGCTCCCGCCTGACCCCCCAGAAACCAACCCGCTTCACCCCAACCCTTTGGGATGGCTTTCCCCCCGCCGCGGCGCACGATGCAGCGCTTTGAGGGGCAAAGATGAAGATCCTGGTCACCGGCGCCACGGGGCGGCTGGGGCGGCGCGTGGTGCCCTTGCTGTTGCAGGCCGGCGCGCAGGTGCGCATCATGACGCGCCAGCCCGATGGCGACGCCGCGCGCGCGCTGAGCCAGCTGGGCGCACAGGTGGTGCGCGGCGACTTGCTCGACGCCGCCTCGCTGGCACGCGCGTGCACGGGCATGCGCCGCGTGCTGCTGGGCGCGCACGCCATGCTCGGGCGCGGCCGCGGCACCAGCGAGCGGGTTGATGGCGCGGGCCAGCGCGCGTTGATCGACGCCGCGGGCGCGGCCGGCGCGCGCCGCCTGGTGCTGGTTTCGGCCTTGGGCGCGGCACCGGATCACCCGGTGGACTTCTTTCGCACCAAACATGGCGTTGAAGAGGCCGTGCGCCAAAGCGGGCTCGAACACAGCATCTTGCGACCCGCGGCGTTCATGGAATGCCACGCCCATCTGTTCAATGGCCGCAACCTGCTGGAGCACGGCTTCACGCTCATCCTGGGCAGCGGCGACAAGCCGCGCAATTTCATCTGCGCTGACGACGCGGCCCAGTTCGCGGCCGAGGCCTTGCTGCAGCAGTACTCCGACGACGCGATCGTCGAACTCGGCGGCCCCGGCAACCACAGCAACAACCAGGTGGCCGCGTTGTATGCGCGCGAAGCCGGCCTGCCTTTGCGCGCCTGGCACCTGCCGGCCGCGGCCTGTACCGCGCTGGCGGCGCTGGCCCAACCCGTGCATCCTGGCGTGGCGCGCATCCTGCGGTTAGGCGGGTTGGCTGACGATGCGTTCAATGAATGCTTCGACGCCACGGCCTTGCAGCAACGCACCCCGCAGATCCGCCTCACGCCGCTGGAACGCTTTGTGCGCGAACAGGTGCAGGCCTGGCGCTCGGCGCGCGCCGCTGGGACCTTGGCGCGCTGAAGGCGGTCAGTCAGCCCGGTTGCTGCGGCGCCAAGCGCCGGCCCAAGGCCGCTGCCAGCCCCAGGCCGGCGGCGCAACAGGCCCCGGTGGCCAGCCAGGTCCACTGCCAGCCACCCGCCCGGCTGGCCACCCACGCCACCAGCGGCGGGCCAAGGAACTGGCCGGCCGCCGAGCATTGCTGCATCAAGCCCACCGTGGTAGCCACAGTGGTTTCGCCCGGCGCCAACCGCACAGCCAGGCTGAACAGCGTGCCTGGAATGACGCCGCCCACGGCCGAAAACACCAGCACGGCGGCAAAGCGCAGCGGCGCGCTGAGGCCCGCACCGCCGACTTCGGCAAAGGCTGCGACCGCCGTGAAAGCCATGGTGGCGTAGCCCGCGCGCAGCAGCGTGGTGGGCGCCACGCCGCGGTGCAGCAGCCGCCCGGCCGCCACGTTGCCCAGTATGTTCACCGCTGCGGCCAGTGCGGTGAGCACGCCGCTGGCCGCGCCCGCCATGCCGGCCTGGGTGTAGATGGTGGGCAGGAAGCCGACCACGGCCAACCACTGGCCGGCGTAGGCCGCAAAGCACAGCGACACCAGCCACGGCCCCGGCGTGGCCAGAGTTTGTTGCAAGCGCCCGTGCCACTGTGCGCGCGCGGCGCTGTAGGCTGCACTCACGAGTTGGGCGGGTGGTGCTGGCAGCGCGCGCGCCAGCCACGCCGCCATGGCCAGCGCCAGCGCGGCCAGCGCCCCCCACCAGGCACGCCAACCCAGGGCCTGGATGCACAGCGGGCCCAGCAACAAGGCCAGCGCGGTGGCCAGTGGGAAGTAAGTGCCCCACAGGCCCAGCACCTTGTTCAGGCGTTGTGGCGGCACCAGTTGGCGCAGCAACCCGGGTGCGGGCAGCACCACCAGCAAGAAACCGAAGCCTTCACAGGCGCGCAACAGCAGCAGCGCCAGGGCACTCTGGGCCGTGGCGCCCAAGGCGCTCACAAGCCCCAGCACGACCAGGCCAAGCACCATGCTGCGCTTGGCGCCGATGCCATCGGCCAGCATGCCGAAGACCAGGCCCGTGCTCATGCCGGCCAGTTGCACCATCGAGAGCAAAAAGCCCGCCTGCACCAGGCTCAGGCCGAGCGCCGCTTGCAAGGCGGTTATGGCTGGTGCCAGCTTGCCCACGTGCAGCGCGGCGCACACGCCCGCCAGGATCACCAGCGTGGCGGGATGGATGCGGGCGGCTGCAGGCATGGCGGGCGCCGAGTATGCCCAGGCCAGTCAGCCCGAACCTGGGCGTAGCATTTGCCACCACCCGAACGCCCCACCCCGCCCTTGCTGCCCGTGTTGACATCGCCCGCCACGCCGCGCAGCCGCCTGCGGCTGGCGCTGGACCTGATCCGCTTCGACCGCCCGGCCGGTTGGCTGCTGCTGTTGTGGCCCACGCTGAGCGCACTGTGGATCGCCGACGACGGCTTCCCGGGCTGGCACCTGTTGGCCGTGTTCGTGTTCGGCACGATCCTGATGCGCAGCGCCGGGTGTTGCATCAACGACGTGGCCGACCGCGACATCGACCGCCACGTCAAGCGCACGGCGCAGCGCCCGGTCACGCGCGGCGCGGTGAGCGTGCGCGCCGCGCTGGCGCTTGGCGCGCTGCTGGCGCTGGCGGCGTTTGCGCTGGTGCTCACCACCAACGCGCCCACCGTGCTGCTGTCATTCGCCGCGCTGGCCGTGACCCTGCTGTACCCCTATGCCAAGCGTGTGCTGGCCATGCCGCAGGCGGTGCTGGGCGTGGCCTTCAGCTTCGGCATCCCGATGGCGTTTGCTGCGGTGCAGGGCGGCACGGAATTCAGCTTGCGCGCCGTAACTGACGCCGTGCCGCTGGCGGCCTGGGCGCTGCTGGCGGGCAACCTGTTCTGGGTGCTGGCCTACGACACCGAATACGCCA
>JAYUHT010000225.1:0-5522 GCA_043766725.1 Burkholderiales bacterium
TCGAGGGTGGCCCTCAGGGCGGTGGCGTGCGCGGCCGTCGTACCGCCCTCCTTCTCGGCCCGGTCGACGGTCTCGCCCATGACGGAGGCGAGCAGTGCCAGGCCCGCGCCGCCCTGCATGACAACCTTGCGGCCGAGCAGGTCGAGCGCCTGGATGCCGTGGGTGCCCTCGTGGATCATGTTCAGGCGGTTGTCGCGCCAGTACTGCTCGACCGGAAAGTCCCGGGTGTAGCCGTAACCGCCATGCACTTGGATCGCCAGGCTGTTGGCCTCCAGGCACCATTCGCTGGGCCAGCTCTTGGCGATCGGTGTCAGCACCTCCAGGAGCAGCGCCGCCTCTTTGGCCGACGCTGGGTCGCCGGTGTGTTGCTCGTCGACCAGCTTGGCGCAGTACAGCTCGAGCGCCAGCGCGCCTTCGGCGTACGCCTTCTGCGCCAGCAGCATGCGTTTGACATCGGCGTGCTGGATGATCGGCACCTGCGGCGCGGCGGCGTCCTTGCCGCCGGGGCCGGCCAGCACCGGCCGGCCTGGTGAAGCCGGGCTGGCGCCCAACAGGGCGCGGCCCTGAGGCCGCTGGCGCGCATAGTCCAGCGAGGCCTCATAGCCTGCCATGCCCAGCATGGTGGCGGCCATGCCGATGCCGATGCGGGCCTCGTTCATCATGTGGAACATGCAGCGCAGGCCCTCACCCGGCTGGCCCACCAGGTAGCCCACCGCACCGGCCCGGCCGCCGGGCAAGAACTTGCCCTCACCGAAGTTGAGCAGGGTGTTGGTGGTGCCGCGCCAGCCCAGTTTGTGGTTCAGGCCGGCCAGGGCCACGTCATTGCGCTCGCCCGTGAGCCGGCCTTCGACATCCACCAGCTTCTTGGGCACGATGAACAGCGAGATGCCCCGGGTGCCCGGCACCTGCTTGCCGTCCGGCCCGGGGATCTTGGCCAGCACCAGGTGGATGATGTTCTCGGTGAGTTCATGCTCGCCGGCCGAGATCCACATCTTGTGGCCCTTGAGGCGGTAGCGCGGGCCCAGCGGATCGGCCTCGAAGCCATCGCCATCCGGCGTGGCGCGGGTGGCCACGTCCGACAGGCTGGACCCGGCCTGCGGCTCGCTCAGGCACATGGTGCCCGAGAAGCGGCCCGAGAACTCGTTCAGCGCGAACACCTGCTTCTGCAGCGCCGTGCCGTGGGCCATCAGCAGGTTGGCATTGCCCACGCTCAGCAGGCTGGCATTGATGCTGATCGAGGCCTTGGCGAAGAAGGCGTTGGCCGCCGATTCCACGGTGTAGGGCAACTGCATGCCGCCGATGCCGTGATCCTGCGCGGCTGAGAGCATGCCGGATTCGGCATAGGCGTCCCAGGCGTCCTGGGTCGCCTGCGGCAGGATCACCTTCTCGCCGTCGAAGCGCGGCTCATCGGTGTCGACCAGGCGGTTGAAGGGCGCGAACTTGTCGCGGGCGATGCGTTCACAGGTGTCGAGCACCTGGGTGAAAGTCTCGGGCGAATGCTCAGCAAAGCGCGGCCGGGCCGTGAGGGCGGCCACATCCAGCCAGTGATCGAGCAAAAAATCCAGGGTGGCGCGCATCAGGGTCACTCCATCGCCCGGCCGGCAGCGGGGCTGCCCGGTGGCGGGTCATCAAAGGGATCAGGCCAACGCCAAGCCGAAGTGTCGCAGGGCCGCCTGGGCGATCGGGCCGCCCCACTCCTGCACGAAGTGGCCGCCCTCGGCCACCTGCATGGGCGCGGGGCAGCCACAGATCTGCTGTTGCAGTGCCAGCATCGTCGGCAGGCCCAGCACCGGATCTTGCAGGCCCACGGCCATGAAACTGTCACCCTGCCAGCGCCGCTGCCAGAAGGTAGCCGCCTCTCGGCTGAGGGCCGCGCCCTCGGCATCGGCGCCGTCGGGCACCAGGTTGGGAAAGGCCCGCAGCGCGGCCTTGTGGCGGGCATCGGGAAACGGCGCGTCGTAGGCTGCGGCCTCGGCCTCGCTCATCTCGCGCTTGCCACGCCGCAGCAGCTTGCCCACCATCAGATCGGGCTGGCTGTTGGAATAGTCCCGCCACTGGCGGAAGCCGTCGGTCAGCTCACCGGTGGCGAGCGTGGTGTTCATCACCAGCAGCCGGGTGAAGCGTTCGGGCAGGGCCATCGGCAGCGTCAACCCGAAGATGCCGCCCCAATCCTGGCAGACCAACATCAAGTTCTTCAGGTCGAGCGACTCGATGAAGTTCAACAGGCTCTGGCGATGGGTAGCAAAACGATGCCAGGCCTCATCGACGGGTTTGTCGGACCGGCCAAAGCCGATCAGGTCGGGCACCACCACCCGCAGGCCGGCGCCCAGAAACACCGGGATCATGTGCCGGTAGAGATAGCCCCAGCTCGGGTTGCCATGCAGGCACAGCACGGTCGCGGCGGCGTCGCGCGGGCCTTCGTCGATATAGGCCATGCGCAGGCCCGGGCCGTC
The DNA here is from genome assembly GCA_043766725.1 of Burkholderiales bacterium. Classification (GTDB taxonomy): domain Bacteria; phylum Pseudomonadota; class Gammaproteobacteria; order Burkholderiales; family Burkholderiaceae_C; genus Rubrivivax. Next base: position 2,454 of record JAYUHT010000225.1, read on the forward strand.
GCTGTCGCCCAGCGGCTCGCAGTAGCGGGCCTCGTAGGGCCAGCCCGGCAGGCCGGCAAAGCGCTCATCGGGGGTACGCAGCACAGCCATCGCGGGCCTCCCGCTCAGAGCACTTCAAAGATGCCCGCCGCACCCATGCCGCCGCCGATGCACATGGTGACGCACACCTTCTTGGCACCGCGCCGCTTGCCCTCGATCAACGCATGGCCGGTCAGGCGTTGGCCGCTCATCCCGTAGGGATGGCCCACCGCAATCGCGCCGCCGTTGACGTTCAGGCGTTCGTAGGGGATGCCGATCTTGTCGGCGCTGTAGAGCACCTGCACCGCAAAGGCTTCGTTGAGTTCCCACAGGTCGATGTCTTGCACCTTCAGGCCCAGGCGCTTGAGCAGCTTGGGCACGGCGAAGACCGGCCCGATGCCCATTTCATCGGGGTCGCACCCCGCCACGGCAAAGCCGAGAAAGCGGCCCAGTGGCTTCAGGCCCTTTTGCTGCGCATAGGTGTCGCTCACCACCACGCAGGCGCCGCCACCATCGCTGAACTGGCTGGCATTGCCGGCCGTGACCACGCCGCCCGGCACGGCCGAGCGAATGCCCTGCACGGCTTCATAGGTGGTGCCCGGGCGCAGGCCTTCATCGACGCTGACCGTGACTTCCTTGCTGCGCAAACCCAATTGCGCATCGGCCACGCCGGCCATCGTGGTCACCGCCACGATCTCGTCTTTGAACTTGCCCGCTTCTTGCGCGGCGCAGGCCTTTTGCTGGCTCTCGGCGCCGTATTGGTCCATGCGCTCTTTGGCCATGTTGTAGCGCTTGGCCACGTTCTCGGCGGTTTGCAGCATGTTCCAGTAGATGGTGGGCTTGTTCTCCACCAGCCACGGGTCGGCCAGCATGTGCTTGTTCATTTCCTGCTGCACGCAAGAGATGCTTTCAACGCCGCCGGCCACATAGACATCGCCCTCGCCGGCGATGATGCGCTGCGACACCATGGCGATGGTTTGCAGGCCGCTGGAACAGAAGCGGTTCACCGTGGCGCCGCTCACCGTGATGGGCAGGCCGGCGCGCAGCGCGGCCTGGCGCGCGATGTTCATGCCGGTGGCGCCTTCGGGGTTGGCACAGCCCATCAGCACGTCTTCAATCGCGCCGGGGTCGACGCCCGCGCGCTCGACCGCGGCCTTGATGGCCGCACCGCCCAGCGTGGCGCCATGGGTCATGTTGAAGGCGCCCTTCCAGCTCTTGGCAAGCGGTGTGCGGGCGGTGGAGACAATGACGGCGTTGGTCATGGTGCAGGTTCCTTCAAACGTTAATTGGCAATCAGGAAAAGTTCTTGCCTTCAGCCGCCAGGCGGGCCAGCAAGGGCGCGGGCTGCCAGAAGGTGGCGTCGTCATGCGGGTTGGCGGCAAAGCGCTTCATGGCCTGCACCACGTTGAACAGGCCTTGCGTCTCGGCGTAGCACATGGGCCCGCCGCGGTGCAGCGGGAAGCCGTAGCCGGTGAGGTAGACCATGTCGATGTCGCTGGCCTTGCTGGCAATGCCTTCTTCGAGGATGTGGCAGGCCTCGTTCACCAGCGCATAGACCAGGCGCTGCACGATTTCTTCATCGGCAATCTTGCGCGGCGTGATGCCCAGTTCTTTGCGGTGGTCGGCAATCAACTGCTCCACCAGCGGCGACGGGATGGCGTCGCGCTTGCCGGCTTGGTAGTCGTACCAGCCCGCACCCGTCTTCTGGCCGTAGCGGCCCAGCGGGTACAGCAAGTCGGCCGTCTTGCTGTAGCGCAGATCGGGCTTTTCAACATAACGGCGCTGGCGGATGGCGTAGCCGATGTCGTTGCCGGCCAGGTCACCCATGCGGAACGGGCCCATCGCCATGCCCCACTTTTCCACCGCACGGTCCACCTGCGCCGGGGTGCAACCTTCTTCGAGCAGGAAGCCGGCCTGGCGGCTGTATTGCTCGATCATGCGGTTGCCGATGAAGCCGTCACACACGCCCGACACCACCGAGGTCTTCTTGATCTTCTTGCCCAGCTGCATCACCGTGGCCAGCACGTCTTTGCCGGTCTTGGCGCCGCGCACCACTTCCAGCAACTTCATCACATTGGCCGGGCTGAAGAAGTGGGTGCCGATCACGTCTTGCGGGCGCTTGGTGATGTCGGCGATCTTGTTGACATCGAGCGTGGAGGTGTTGGTGGCCAGGATGGCGCCAGGCTTCATCACTTCATCGAGCTTCTTGAACACCGTTTGCTTGACATCCATGCTCTCGAACACGGCTTCGATGACCATGTCGGCTTGCGCAATGTCGTCATAGCTCAGCGTGGTGCTGAGCAGGCTCATGCGCTGGTCGTACACGTCGGGCTTGAGTTTGCCTTTCTTCACTTGCGAGTCATAGTTCTTGCGCATCGTGGCCACGCCACGGTCGAGCGCGTCTTGCTTCATTTCCAGCATCACCACCGGAATGCCGGCGTTGAGAAAGTTCATGGTAATGCCGCCGCCCATGGTGCCCGCACCGATGACGGCCACTTTGTTGATGGTGCGCGTGGGCGTGTCTTCGGGCACATCAGGAATCTTGCTGGCCGCGCGTTCGCCGAAGAAGGCGCTGCGCAGCGCCTTGCATTCGGGCGTGTTCATCAAGGCCATGAAGATCTCGCGCTCGGCCAGCATGCCGGCTTCGAAATTGCCCTTCAGCGAGGCTTCCACCGCATCCACGCACTTGGCCGGCGCCGGGAAGTTCTTGCTCATGGCCTTCACGGTGTTGCGCGCGAAAGCGAAGTAGGCGTCGGCGCTGGGGTGCGAGACCTTCAGGTTGCGCACCAGCGGCAGCGGGCGCGCATCGGCCTTTTCGGTGGCGTAGGCGACGGCGCCAGCGAGCAAGTCGCCGTCGATCATCTTGTCGATCAGCTTCTGGCCCGGCAAGGCGGCCAACACTTCACTCTTCACCGGGTCGCCCTTGACGATCATGTTCAGCGCCATCTCCACACCCAGCACGCGCGGCAGGCGCTGCGTGCCACCGGCCCCGGGAATCAGGCCGATCTTCACTTCGGGCAGCGCAATGGCCGCGCCCGCCGAGGCCACGCG
>JAYUHT010000226.1:0-5514 GCA_043766725.1 Burkholderiales bacterium
TGGTGCACGACTGGCGGCATCGCTTCGACTGGCGCGCCACCGAGGCCGCGCTCAACGCCTGGCCGCAGTTCAAGACGCGCATCGACGGCATCGACATCCACTTCTTGCATGTGATCGGTAGCGGGCCCAACCCCAAGCCGCTGCTGCTGTCGCACGGCTGGCCCGGCTCGGTGCTCGAGTTCATGAAGCTGATCCCGTTGTTGGTGGCTGATGGGTTCACCGTTGTCGTGCCCTCGCTGCCCGGCTACACCCTGTCATTCGAGCCGCACCAGCCGCGCAAGTCGCTGCCCGAGATCGGCGCCATCTTCGACACCTTGATGCGCGAGCGCCTGGGCTACGCGCGCTACGGTGCACAGGGCGGCGACTGGGGTTCGTTCGTCACCGCGTGGCTGGGTGCGAACCGTGCCGAACACTTGAGCGGCATCCACCTGAACCTGATGCCGATCAAGCGCGACGCGGCGATGTTCAGCCACCCAAGCCCGGCCGAGCGCCGCTATCTCGATGACATGCAGGCCTGGCTGAAGGAAGAGACCGGCTACCAGGCGATCCAGGGCACGCGGCCGCAAACGCTGGCCTTTGCGCTGACCGATTCACCCGTCGGTTTGGCGGCATGGATCGCCGAGAAGTACCGCGCCTGGACCGACAACGATGGCGACCCGCGCCATGCGCTGACGCTGGACGAGATGCTCGGCAACATCAGCCTGTACTGGTTCACGCGCTGCATCGGCGCCTCGTTCTGGCCCTACTACGCGCGGGCGCACGGGGCCTGGCCGATCGATGGGTGCATCAACGTGCCCACTGGCTACTGCGAGTTCCCGCATGAAATCTTGCGCCCGCCGCGCGAAGCCGCGGCGCGCACCTTCACCGACATTCAGCGCTGGAGCGTGATGCCAAAAGGCGGCCACTTCGCTGCGCTGGAGCAACCCGCGGCGTTGGCCGAAGAAATCAGCGCTTTCTTCCGCGGCCTTGAACAGCCCAAGCAGGCGCCCGATGCCGCATGAGCAGGGCGCGCTCGCGCTGTCGTGCGCGCCGGTCAAAGCCCAGGCCGCCGCGCGCACCGCAGCGCACATGGCGGGGCGTTAGCGCGTTGCCGCAGCGCCCGTTGCCGCACCTGCAACGCAGCCAGTACGTCTTTGAAATAGCCAGTCGCCGGCCAGCGCGACAAAGTCACGCCTCACACCCCATCCCCACCCGGAGTCACCCATGGCCAGCCTTCATTCGCGTACCCGCCTCGCCTTCACCGCGTTTGCGGTCTCGTTCTCGGCCGTGCTCGCCGCGCCAGCCGTGGCGCAAGAGCGCACGATCAAGATCTACGGCTTCGGCGCGAAGAGCGGTGTGGTGCGCATCTTTGGCTTGAACAGCGAGGCCGCGATGAAGGCCGCCGCCGAGCAGATCAACAAGGCCGGCGGCGTCACCTTGGCCGATGGCGCCAAGGCGAAGATCGCCATCGAATATCTTGATGACCGCTGCAACGCTGAAGAAGGCATCAACGCGCTGCGCCGCATCGCCTCGCAACCCGACGCCATCGTGGCAGTGGGCCCGACGTGCAGCAACGTCGCCGAGCCGGTGTTCGGCATCCTGCAAAAAAAGGCCGGCGATGCCAGTGACTCAGGTCTCCAGTTCCCGCTGTACACCGACGTCGCTGCCAAGGGCGGCCTGGCCTCGGTGTCGCAATGGGCGTTCCGCAACGTGCCCAGCGAATCGGCGATGTACAAGTCGCTGTTCGAGTGGATCAAGGCCACGCGGCCCGATGTCAAGACGGTGTGGGGCGGCGTCGAGAAAGACTTCGCGCACAGCAACGCCACCTACAACGTGCTCAAGGGTCACGCCGAGAAAACCGGCTTCGAGGTGCAGGGCCAGAGCGAATGGCTGCTTGCCGACACCACGTTCTCGACCCAGGTACGCGAGATGAAGCGCGCCAATGCCGACATCGTCGCAATCTCGGCGCACCCGTTCACCACCTGCGGCGGGTTGAAGGAACTGCAGCGCCAGGGCGTGAAGCCCAAGATGCTGGTCGGCCTGACCAGCTCGTCGAGCATGGAGACACTGCAAGGCTGCGCCGTGCAGGCCGAGGGCATCGTCATCCCGACCAGCTTCGCGCCCGTCACACCCGAGGCGAAGAAGGCCGCCGAGACGCTGCAGGCCGTGGGCACCAACATGGACCTGCACAACGCCGCTGCCTGGGAAAACATCTTCACGCTGAAGGACCTGATCGAGAAGGCCAAGATCACCGGCAAGCCTGAAACTGTGCTGGCCGACCGCGCCAAGATGCGCGAGGCGCTGGCGGCCATGAAGGAAACGCAGGGCCTGCTCGGCAAGGTGGGCCGCACCGAAGACCGTGAGGCCGTCAAGCCTTTCCTGTTCGTGCAGGCGAGCAAGGGCGCCTGGATCGTTGCCCACACGCCCGCTCCCTGAGGCTTGCTGAAGAAGGCCGCGGGCGATGACGCTGCAAGACGCGCAAGACCTCACGCAGTCGGTCATCGACGGCGTGATGTTCGGCACCATCTACGCGCTCATCGGCATCGGCTTCACGCTGATCTTCGGCGTCATGCACAAGATCAACATGTCGTATGCGGCAGCGTCGATCGGCGCGGCTTACTTAAGCCTGCTGGTCGTGCCGTTTGCGCCAACGCCGCTGGTGTACGTGGCCGCGGCGCTGCTCGGCGGCGTGCTCGGCGGCGTGATCTACCTGGTGTGCTTTCGCTTCTTGCCGCTGGACAAACCACTGGCCACGCTGATGTCCACGGTGGGCATGCTGCTGTTGCTGGAGGAAGCCATCATCCATGCCACTGCCGGCATGCCACGCGACTACCCGGCGATGTTTGCGGGCGCGAATTTCGACATCGGGCCGTTCATGGTGCGCGGTGACTTGCTGTTCGTGTTTGCGCTCGGCGGCGCGGCGATGGTCGGCCTGAAGCTCTTGCTGCAACACACGCGCCTGGGCCTGGCCACACGCGCCGTGGCGCAGCAGCCGGTGGCGGCGCGGCTGTGCGGCATGGGTGTGGACGCCACCAATGCCAGCACCTTCGTCATCGCCGGCTTCCTCGGCGGCACGGCGGGCGCGATGGCGGGCGCGGCCATCGGCGTGCTCTCGCCGCTGCTGACGCTGCCGCTCACGGTGAAGGGCCTGGTGGTCACGGTGATCGGCGGGCTGGGCAGCGTGCCTGGGGCGATCGTCGCCGGGCTGGTGGTCGGCGGCGCCGAGAACCTGTTCCAGTACCTGCGCGGTGTGACCGAGCGCGACATTTACGTCATGCTGCTGCTGTTCGCGTTCTTGGTCTTCCGTCCGGGTGGCCTCTTCGCCGCGCCCGGCACACGCAACTGAAGGCGCCGGGCTCGCGATGGACTTCTACCTCGGCCTGGCGCAAGTCATCGGCGTGCATTCGCTGCTTGGCTTGTCGGCCTGGTGCGTGCTGCACACCGGCCAGGTGTCGCTGGCGCAGGGCGGCTTCTTCGCCATCGGCGCTTACGCGGCAGGCATGCTCACGGCGATGGCCGGCTGGCCGATTGCGTTCGCACTCCCGGTTGGCGGGCTGGTGGCAGGGTTCGTGGCCGTGGCGGTGGGATTCCCGGCGCTGCGTGTCAAAGGGCTGATGCTGGTGGTGGCGACCACGGCCTTCGCCGAGATCGTGCGGCTCGTCTTCTTCAACTTCAAGTTCCGCATCGACACGGCGGCCGGCCAAATCGGCCCCGATGGTGGCCTGGGCTTCGGCGGCATCCGCTACTTCCAGGCCAACGCCTGGAATGCGTGGCAAGTCTTGGCGCTGATCTGGGCGCTGGTCGCGCTGGTGATGCTGCTGCTGTGGTGGCTAGACCGTTCGCGCATCGGCACGCTGTGGCGCGCGGTCGGCGAAGACGAGGTCGCGGCGCAGGGCGCGGGCATCGACCTCACTGCGGCCAAGGTGTCGGCCTTCGGCATCGGCGGCGCCATCGCCGGGCTGGCCGGGGGCCTGTTCGCGCACACCACGACGCACATCGAGCACGGCAACTTCACGATCCTGCTGGCCACCTTCGCGATTGCGTATCCGATCCTCGGCGGCCTGTCCAGCCTGGCCGGCACGCTGCTGGCGGTGGTCTTCATCCAGGGCTTTCTGGTCGAGGGCCTGCGCTTTCTGGGCGACTGGCGCAGCCTGCTGTTCGGCGCGCTGATTCTGGTGGTGATGCTGGTGCGGCCTTCGGGGCTGCTCACGCGCGCGTTGCGCCTGCCGCAGCGCTCGCGCAAAGCGGATGTACCGCAAACCGAAGGAGCCGCGCGCCATGCTTGAAGCCAAGAACCTGAGCCGCCACTTCGGCGGCGTGAAGGCCGTAGATGGCCTCGACCTCACGGTGCGCAAAGGCGAGATCCTCGGCCTGATCGGCCCCAACGGCTCGGGCAAGAGCACCACCGTCAACCTCATCGCCGGCCTGGTCGCGCCCACCACCGGCACGCTGGCCTTCGAGGGCCGCGACATCGGCGCGCTGGCGCCGCACCGCCGCGCCGAGCTTGGCATTGCACGCACCTTCCAGAACATTCGCCTCTTTGCGCAGCTCACCGTGTGGCAAAACCTGTGGGCCGCCGAGGTGGTGCGCGAGCGCGGCTGGGCCGGCTTCAAGCGGCGCTGGCTGGCCGGCGCGAACGCGGCACGCGAATCGGCCGAGGCGATGCTCGCCTTCAGCGGCCTGGCCGAGAAGCGCGACATGCTCGCCGGCAACCTTGCTTTCGGCGAGCAGCGCCGGCTTGAACTGGCACGCGCCGCGGCCTCGGGCGCGCCGCTGTTGCTGCTCGACGAGCCGGCCGCCGGCATGAATGCGCAGGAGATCGACGAGCTTGACGAGCGCATTCGCCGCCTGCGCGAGCAGGGCCGCACGATCCTGCTGATCGAGCACCACATGGAGCTGGTGATGGAGGTCTGCGACCGTGTGGTGGTGCTCAACTTCGGCCGCAAGATCGCGGAAGGCACGCCGGCCGAAGTGCAGGGCGACGCGCAAGTGCGCGCGGCTTATCTGGGCAGCGACGAACCTGCGGCGCTGGCCGCCTGAACGGAGCCGCGATGCTCGACATCCAAGACCTAGCCACCGCCTACGGCAAGATCGAAGCCTTGAAGGGTGTGAGTCTCTCGGCAAAGTCAGGCGAGGTGACCTGCCTGCTCGGCCCCAACGGCGCGGGCAAGAGCACGCTGATGATGACGCTGGCCGGCATCTTGCGCCCGCAGCACGGCTCGATCACGCTCGACGGCGAGCAGCTGGTGGGCAAGAGCGCGGCCGAGATCGTGGCGCGCGGCCTGGCGCTGGTGCCGGAAAACAGGCTCGTCTTCCCTGCGCTCACGGTGCGCGAGAACCTGCTGGCCGGCGCCTTCCGCCGCCGCGACCGCGCCGCCATTCGCGACGACATCGAGCACATGTTCCACCGCTTCCCGCGCTTGAAGGAGCGGGCCACGCAGCTCGCCGGCACGCTTTCGGGCGGCGAGCAGCAAATGCTGGCCGTGGCGCGCGCGCTGATGTCGCGCCCGCGCCTGTTGTTGATGGACGAGCCTT
>JAYUHT010000227.1:0-5503 GCA_043766725.1 Burkholderiales bacterium
CTGGCCTTCAACGATCGCCAGGCGCCGCTCTTCGGGCTGCGTGGCATTGATCAACATGCGCTTCATTCGAACTCCTCTCGCCGCGCCGCGTTTTTAAGCTGCGGCACATTCGGTCATGCCGTGCGGCTTGCACGCCGCGCCGGCTCAACGATGCGAAAGAGGCGCTGTCAGAACCCCTGGCTCGAATCGCCCTGGACTGCGCAAATCAGGCTGGCAAGGGTGCCGGCCATCAGGTGTGCAGCGTTGGCGCGTGCGTGTCAGCGCGGCTGGGCGCAGCGGCCCGGCATGCTCCGGGCCATGGCTGCTGCGCGGGTGGCGCAGCCCAGCGCGCAGCAGCCAGGCCGGTGCAAGACCGGTGGCGTGCGTGTGAAGCATGGGGTGGAAGCAGGGCGGGCATGTGCTGTTGCAGCGAGCTTGCTGAACGCGGTAGAGGCCAGGCTGGCTTGAGTGGGCCGCCTGGCATCAGGAATTTTCGGGTGCCCGTTGGAACGGGCGGGTTGTTGTTGCGTCTCTCGTGCGCCTGTGCGCCGGGCTGCCGCGTCACTTGGGGACCGTGGCCCGCACCGCCACCTATCAGGCGTTGCATCACCTTTTCGAGGCACCTCACCATGAGGCCCTCGCCCACAACCTGCTTGGTACCGCCCGGGTAGACTCCGGCAAATCAAGCACTTACAGCACAGTCGTGGAGCAACGGATTATAGGGGCCAAACCACCCGCCCCCCGGGGATCTGGGGCCCCTTCAGCCGTCATCTGTGTGGCCACACCGCCCGCGGCGCGACTGCTGGAAGTTGATGAGCACAGCGCCGGCCAGCGGCTCGATAACTTCCTGCTGCATGTGCTCAAGGGCGTGCCCAAGACGCACGTCTACCGCGTCATCCGCAGCGGCGAGGTGCGCATCAACAAAGGCCGCGCGCATGCCGACACCCGCGTGGCCAGCGGCGACGTGGTGCGCATTCCACCGGTGCGCCTGCCTGCTGTGCCGGCAGTGGCGCCAGCGCCAGCGCCAGCGCGCGAATTCGCGCTGCTGTTCGAAGACGAGCACCTGTTGGCCATCGACAAGCCCGCCGGCGTGGCCGTGCACGGCGGCAGCGGCGTGAGCTTCGGCGTCATCGAACAGCTGCGCGCGGCGCGGCCGCAGGCGCGTTTTCTGGAGCTGGTGCACCGGCTCGACCGTTCCACCTCGGGCGTGCTGCTGCTGGCCAAGAAGCGCAGTGCGCTGACCCAGTTGCAAGACCAGTTCCGCGACCGCAGCACGGAGAAAACCTATGCCGCCATCGTGAGCGGCAACTTTGCACCTGGGCAAACCGTGATCGACGTGCCCTTGCACAAGTACCTCACCAAAGAAGGCGAGCGCCGCGTGCGCACCAGCCACGCCGCCGATGCCCAGGCCAAGCGGTCCATCACCCTGGCCCGGTTGGTGCGCAACCAGGGCGGCTACAGCTTGCTCGATGTGACGCTCAAGACCGGCCGCACGCACCAGATTCGCGTTCACCTCGCGCACCTGGGCCACGCCATCGTGGGTGACGACAAGTACGGCGACTTCGCTTTGAACAAAGCCTTGGCCAAGGGTGGGCAAGCGCAGCGCTTGTTGCTGCACGCCCGCCGCCTGGGCTTTGCACACCCGGCCAGCGGCGAGCGCATTGAATTGCAGGCGCCTTTGCCGTTTGACTTTGAACAGTTTTTAAGGTTCGCATGACGCCGTTGAAGTTTGACCTCATCGCCTTCGATTGGGACGGCACCCTGTTCGATTCCACCGGCCTGATCGTGCAGTGCATCCAGTCGGCCTGCCGCGATGTCGGTGCTGCCGTGCCCAGGAAGGAGCGCGCGGCATGGGTCATCGGCCTGGGGCTGCACGATGCCCTGGCCCACGCCGCGCCCGAACTGGCGCGCGAGAGCTATCCGGAACTGGCGCGGCGCTACCGCCACCACTACCTGGCCAGCCAGCATGAGCTGGTGTTGTTCGACGGCACCTTGCCCATGCTGCATGCGCTCAAGGCGCGAGCGCACCGGCTGGCCGTGGCCACCGGCAAGAGCCGCCGTGGGCTCGATGAGGCCTTGGGCAGTGCGCAACTGCACGGCTTGTTCGACGCCACCCGCACCGCCGATGAAACCGCCTCCAAGCCGCACCCGCGCATGCTGCACGAGCTGATGGAGGAGTTGCAGGTGACGCCTCAGCGCACGCTGATGATCGGTGACACCACGCACGACCTGCAACTGGCCGTGAACGCCGGCGTGCCGTGCGTGGCGGTGAGTTACGGCGCCCACGACGCCGAGGGTTTTGCCGAGTTTTCGCCCTTGCACGTGGCGCACACGCCGGCCGAGCTGCACGCCTGGCTGCTTGCGCATGGCTGAACCTGCCGCCACGGCTGAAGGCCAGTTGCTGTGCCTGGGCAGCGAGCTGCACGAAAAGGGCCGGGCGCTGCTGTTCGACCTGCGTGAGTACAACCAACCCGTCACCGCCTTTGCCTTGCGCTTCGAAGGTCGGGTCGTGGCTTATCTCAACCGTTGCGCGCACGTGCCGGTGCAGATGGATTGGCAGCCGGGCGAGTTCTTGGATGCCGACCAGCGCTTCATCATCTGTTCCATCCACGGTGCCACCTACGAGCCGGCAGATGGCCGCTGCGTGGGCGGGCCCTGCGGGCGTGGCCGCCTGAAGCCCGTGGCGGTGCAAGAGCGCGACGGCCGCGTGTATTGGTATCCTGACTCGCAACTCAAACCCAACGCTGCCGTGCCAAACAACGCAGACCAGTCACCCCCAGGGAGCCCCGCTTGACCGACCTCGACCCCTTCACCCCACCCGCAGGCCAGCCGCCCTGGACGATGCCCAGCTCGGCCGCGCCGCTGCCCGGCGCCCTGGAATCCGGCCTCGAGCGCGTGGCCCGTGAGCTGCTGCGTGAGCGCAGGCGCGAGCGGCGCTGGCGTATCTTCTTTCGCCTGGCCTGGCTGGTTTTGGCGCTGTTCGTGGTGCTGGCCATGTTTGTGCAGCGCGGGCGCGTCAACACGCCCGGTGGTCCGCACACGGCGCTGATCGAAGTGCGCGGCGAGATCGCTGCAGACACCGAGGCCAGTGCCGAACATCTGATCGGTGCACTGAAAAATGCCTTTGAAGAGAGCAATGCCCAGGCCGTGGTGTTGCGCATCAACTCGCCTGGCGGCAGCCCGGTGCAGGCCGGCATCCTGTACGACGAAATCAAGCGCCTGAAGCTCAAGCACAACAAGAAGGTCTACGCCGTGGTCGAGGAGCTGTGCGCCTCGGGGGCGTACTACATTGCCGTGGCGGCCGATGAAATTTTTGTCGACAAGGCCAGCTTGGTGGGCTCGATCGGTGTGCTGATGGACGGCTTTGGGTTCACCGGCCTGATGGAAAAACTTGGCATCGAACGGCGCTTGCTCACCGCCGGTGAAAACAAAGGCATGCTCGATCCGTTCTCGCCGCAAGATGCCAAGCAGCGCGCCTTTGCCAAGGCCATGATCGACCAGATTCACCAGCAGTTCATTCGCGTCGTGCGCGAAGGCCGCGGCAAGCGCCTGCAGGAAACGCCCGAAACCTTCTCGGGCCTGTTCTGGAACGGCGAAGAGGCGGTGAAGAACGGCCTGGCCGACAAGCTAGGCAACCTTGACCACGTGGCCCGCGACGTGGTCAAGGCCGAGGAGGTGATCGACTACACCCCCAAGGACAATGTTGCTGAGCGCCTGGCCAAGCGTTTCGGCGCCGCAGTGGGCGCCGGCGCCGTGACGGCGCTGCGCTCGATGAGCAGCTTGCGTTAAGGCGACGCTGAATAAGTTCCCGCGGATGCGCGCGCCTCGGTTTGGGACGGGCTGCAAGGCGCAAAGCACAGCAATACCTGGAGGTATTGCGAGCATTTGCAACGCCGCAGACCGCCCAAAGCGAGGATGCGCGCGCCGCGAGGGACTTGTTCAGTGTTGCCTCAAGCTGCGTCGGGCGGGATGCGCAGCATCTGCCCGGGGTAGATCTTGTCGGGGTGGCTCAACATCGGCTTGTTGGCCTCAAAGATCTGCATGTACTTATTGGGCGAGTCGTAGAACTCCTTCGAGATCTTCGACAGCGTGTCGCCGCTGACCACGGTGTGCCACTGCGACTCGTCAGCCGGCTCGGCCACGGTCAACATGTCGTTCACGCTTGAAACGCCGTGCACGTTGCCGCAACACAGCACGGCCTTTTCCTTGGTGGCCTGATCGGCCGCCACGCCGGCAATGGTGACCGCGCCTTGCGCCGCATCCACCTCCACCGTCAACCCTTCAATGGCCAGGTTCATCTTGTTGATGTAGGCCGAAATCGCGTCGCCGGCCGCGCCGTTCATGCGCGCCACGTCTTCGGGGGTGGTTTGCGGTGCCTGTGCGGCCTTCGCTTCGCCCGTGCCGAACAGCTTCTCGCCGGCGCTCTTGATGAAACTCATGATTCCCATAACTCACTCCTTTGTTGGCCCACGGGGTGGGTGCGCGGGACTGTAACCAAAGAACAAGCCCTGGGAACCGGGGCCATTGAGGACCACGGGGTATCGGCAGGATTTGGCGCTTTCAGCCGCTTTGCGAGCCGCGGTGCGCCCAGCCTGTGGTGCGCTTTTCAACCACGGAAAAGAACTCGTACATCGCCATGGCCATGACGCCGATCACCACCAGCCCGGCAAAGGCCAGCGGCAGCCGCTGTTGGCTGCCCGCGGTTTGCATCAGGTTGCCAATGCCCGAATCACCCGCCGTCATCTCGGCCAGCACCGTGCCCACGAAGGCCAGCGTGATGGCCACCTTCAGCGAGGCGTAGAAGTACGGCATGGAACGCGGCAAGCCCACCTTCACCAGCACGTCCCAGCGCTTGGCGCCCAGCACGCGCAGCACGTCTTCCAACTCGGGCTCCAGCGTGGCCAGGCCGGTGGCGATGTTCACCGTGATGGGGAAGAAGGAAATCAAGAATGCAGTGATCACGCCCGGCCCCACGCCAATGCCGAACCAGACGATCAAGATGGGCACCACGGCCGCCTTGGGCACCGCGTTGAAGGCCACCAGCAGCGGGTAGATCGCGGCATACGCCAGGCGCGAAGAGCCCACTAAAAAGCCCAGCATCACGCCCACCACGATGGAGATGCCGAAGCCCAACATCGTCACCCAGAAAGTCTTCCAGGCCGCTTCCAACAAGGGGCCGGCAAATTCAAACATCGCTTGGCCAATCGTCCACGGGCTGGGGAAGATGAAGTCAGGAATGCTGAACAGCGAGCACACCGCCTGCCACAGCAGCAAGGCGATGGCCAGGGCGATGAAGGGCGCAGCGCGCTCCGTGGTCTTGGTCACTGGCACACCCCGCTCGCCGAGTACGTCGAGCGACCCTCCGAGAGGGTTGGGCCTTGCTTGGGGCTGAGGCCGGACACGGGCAGTCCCTGCGGACTGCCCGTCGCCTGCCGAAGGCCAACGATCTGCGATCGTTGGCGGCCCGGCGCGGCGGCCCGGCCCGGCCTTGTTGCGACGTTCACTTCAGCGCTCCCTTGCGCGA
>JAYUHT010000228.1:0-14463 GCA_043766725.1 Burkholderiales bacterium
TCGGCGAGCAGGCGTTCGTGGCCGATGTGGTGACCGTTCCAGCCGTGCCAGCGCTCATCCAAGCGGCCCGCGCACGCGGCTTGCGCACCAGCACGGGCAACGACATGTTCGCCCAGGTGCGCGCGCTGCTGGTTGACTTTCTTCTGGAGCCGCAAAGCTGATGCTTCACTTGACCGACGAGCAGCGCATGCTGCTGAACACCGTGCGCCGCTTCATCGGCGAAGAGTGCAAGCCGCTGGAAGACGGCATCGAAGCCGCCGGCGAGCTGCCCGAAGCCTTGGCGCGCAACCTGCATGAAAGAGCCAAGGCCTTGGGCCTGTACGCGCTGAACATGCCGGCCGAGCTGGGCGGCGGGGGCCTGAACACCTTCGACCGCATCCTGTGCGAAGAGCAGTTTGGCCACACCAGCGACATCCTGATCCGCCGCGCCTTCGGCAACCTGTACGAGCCGCTGCTCGAATGCCGTGGTGAGCAGATCGAGCGCTGGCTCAAACCATGCGCTAAGGGTGAGCGCACCTGCGCCATCGCCATCACCGAGCCCGGTGCCGGCAGTGACGCGCAGGGCATCAAAACCCACGCCAAGAAAACCGCCACCGGCTGGGTGCTCAATGGCGGCAAGCACTTCATCAGCGATGGGCTGTGGAGCGACTTCTTTTTGGTTTCGGCCAAGACCGGTGACAAAGAGATTTCGATGTTCATGGTCGACAAAGGCCTGCCCGGTTTCTGCCTGGGCCAGGACCAGAAGATGATGGGCCTGCGCGGCACGCCGCACCTGGAACTGTTCTTCGACAACGTTCCACTTGAGCCAATGGCGCTGCTGGGCGCCGAAGGCCAGGGCTTCAAGCTGGCCATGGGCGCGCTGAACGTGGTGCGCCTGGCGCAGGTGGGCGCCCGCGCCGTGGGCAAGGCCAGCCATGTGCTCGAACTGATGGCCGGCTATGCCAACGAACGCAAGCAATTCGGCAAGGCGATTGGCGAGTTTCAAATGATCCAGGCCATGCTGGCCGACAGCGCAATCGAGATCAACGCTGCGCGCTTGATGGTGATGCAGGCCGCCAGCATGATCGACCGCGGTGAAGACGCCCGCGACCTGATCGCCATGGTGAAGGTGTTCGCCGCTGAAACCTTGGGGCGTGTGGTCGACCGCGGCGTGCAGGTCTTCGGCGGCATGGGTTTTTGCAAGGAGCTGCCGCTGGAGCGCTACTACCGCGATGCGCGCATCTACCGCATCTTCGACGGCACCTCTGAAATCCACCGTGGCGTGATCGCCCGCAGCGTGCTCAAGCGCGGTGCGGCGGTGTTCGACCTGCACCGCTGAGTGGCGGCGCCGCTTCACTTCACCGGCCTCAGGGCAGCGCCAGCAACCCCCGCGCGCCGCCTGAACGCAAGGTCTGCACATGCCCGGCCAGCCGCAGCACCAACGCCGGTGGCCACGCCGCGTGGCCAAACACGGCCGCATACGCCAGCGCAGCCTCTACGCTGGCCAGCGCGGTGCCGCCACGTCCCATGCGCGCTTGCAACGCCGCAGCGCCCGGGTCGTTGCTGACCAAGGCCACACGTTCATCATTGCGCTGCGTTTGCACGCAGTGCAGCCACATCGCCAGCGCGCGCTCAAGCAGAGGCCGCTCAACACCTTGCGCCAGGCTTTCGCGCAAGGTCGGCAGCCAGCGCACCGGCACTTTTTGCGTGCCGTCCATGGCGATCTGTTCGGTGCGGTGGGCCAGCGCAGTGTTCTCGAAGCGCTGCAACAGCGCGGCGCAATAGGCGGCCACATCAAAGCCGGCTGGTGCCTGCACGCACGCGCGCAAATCCTCAAGCATCAAGCGGCGCACAAAGCCGCCCACCAGCGGGTCGGCCATGACCTGCGCCACGGTGGCCAGGCCGCGCAACTGGCCGGCGTAGGCGATGGCCGAGTGCGTGCCGTTGAGCAGGCGCAGCTTCATTTCCTGGTACGGTTTAACGTCCGAGGTGAGCAACGCCCCCGCCGCTTCCCAGGCCGGCCGCGGGCCGCTGAACCGGTCTTCGATGACCCACTGCGTGAAGGGCTCGCAGACGATGGCGGCTTCGTCGCGCAGGCCCAGGCGCTGCTGCGCATAGGCTAACGATTCAGGTGTGGCGGCAGGAACGATGCGGTCGACCATGCTGTTGGGCATGGCAATGTCCGCTTCGATGCGCTGCGCCAACGCGGCGTTCGTTTGCTGCACAAACTGCACCAGCACGCGCTGGAGCGCCGCACCGTTGCCCGCCATGTTGTCGCAACTCAGCAAGGTGATGGGCGCGCCCGCCGGCCGCAGCGCCAGGCCGGCGGCCAGCACGCCCAGGGTGCTGCGCGGGGAATGAGGGTGCGCCAGATCGTGCTGCACATCGGCATCGGCCAGGTCGAGGTCACCGGTTGCAGCATGCCGGCTGTAGCCCTTTTCGGTGACGGTGAGCGTCACCACGGCGGTGTGCAGGTTGGCGATGGCGGCCAGCACCCGCGGCAGTTGCGTCGGCGCATGCCAGGCTGCGCCAAGCACGCCCACCACGCGCGTGCCCGCCTGTGCACCCTGCTGTTCGGTCACCGAATAGAGCTGGTCCTGCGCGGCCAATATGGTCGGCACGCCCGCATCGCGCAGGCTCACGCCGGTGATGCCCCAGCGCATGTCGCCCCCCGCCACGGCGGCCTCGGTGTACAGCGCCACATGGGCGCGGGCAAAGGCGCCCAGGCCCAGGTGAACGATGCCACGGCCAAGCTGTCTGCGGTCATAGCCAGGCACGGCGATGTGCGCCGCCGCGAGCGGCGCCAAGTGTTGAACTGAGAGCAGGGTCATGCTGGCTGCACAATGTTTTGCAGCACGCATGCTGCCATGCCTACCGACTTGCAAAACAGGACTGCCCCTTGAAGATCACTGCACTCAAAACCATCGTCACCTGCCCGGGGCGCAATTTCGTCACCGTGAAGATCAGCACCGACCAAGGCCTGCACGGCCTGGGCGACGCCACGCTGAACGGCCGCGAACTCGCCGTCGTGGCCTACCTGGAAGAGCATGTCTTCCCCTGCCTGCTGGGGCGTGACGCCGGGCAGATCGAGGACATCTGGCAGTACTTGTATCGCGGTGCGTACTGGCGCCGCGGGCCGGTGACCATGACGGCCATTGCCGCCATCGACATGGCGCTGTGGGACTTGCTGGGCAAGCGCGCCGGCCTGCCCGTCTACCAACTGCTGAGTGGCAAGAGCCGGCACGGCGTGATGGTCTATGGCCACGCCAACGGGCGCGACCACAGCGAAGCCATCGAGGCCGTGCACAAGCACATCGAGCAGGGCTACAAGGCCGTGCGCGTGCAGTCGGGCGTGCCGGGGTTGGCCAAGACTTACGGCGTGGGCAAGGGCACGGGTTTTTATGAGCCGGCCGAGAAGGGCTTGCCGCCCGAAGAGCCCTGGGACACCGCGCTGTACCTGCGCCACACGCCCGAGCTGTTTCGCAAGCTGCGCGATGCCGTGGGCCCTGACGTGCACTTGCTGCACGACGCCCACCACCGCCTCACGCCGATTGAAGCCGCGCGGTTGGGCAAGGAGCTGGAGCCGCACAAGCTGTTTTGGCTGGAAGATGCCACGCCGGCCGAAAACCAGGAAGCGTTTCGCTTGATTCGCCAGCACACCACCACGCCGCTGGCGGTGGGCGAAGTATTCAACTCGATCTACGACTGCAAGGACCTGATCCGCGAGCAGCTCATCGACTACATCCGTGCCACCGTGGTGCACGCCGGTGGCCTGACGCACCTGCGCCGCATTGCCGACTTTGCCGCGCTGCACCAGGTGCGCACCGGCTGCCACGGCGCCACCGATCTGTCGCCCGTGAGCATGGCCGCGGCGGTGAACTTCGGCCTGTGGGTGCCCAACTTCGGCATCCAGGAATTGATGCCGCACACGAAGCTGACTGATGAAGTCTTCCCGCACCACTACCGCTTTGAAGCAGGCTCGTTGGTGATGGATGAGGTGCCTGGCCTGGGAGTCGAGATCGACGAGACCCTGGCCGCCAAGTACCCGTACGAGCGCGCCTACCTGCCGGTGGCGCGGCTGGCCGATGGCTCGATGTGGAACTGGTAGCGCCTGGATAACGTATGACGAAACTGTTTGACATCGTGGCCATCGGCGAAGCCATGGTCGAGTTCAACCAGACTGGCGTCGAAGGCGGCCGCACCTACCTGCAGGGCTTTGGCGGCGACACCAGCAATGCGCTCATCGCCGCCTGCCGCCAGGGCGCGCGCGGCGCCTACATCACCCGTGTGGGTGACGATGAATTCGGCGCCCTGCTGCTTGAGCTGTGGCGCAGCGAAGGCGTTGACACGCAAGCGGTGACGGTGGATGGCGCGGCCCCGACCGGCATTTACTTCGTGCACCACGGCGAGCAAGGCCACCGCTTCAGCTACCGCCGCGCCGGCTCGGCCGCCAGCCTCATGCAGCCTGACGGCTTACCTCAATCGTTGTTGCAGGGAACAGCCTTCCTGCATGTTTCAGGCATCAGCCAGGCGATCAGCGCTGGCGCCACGGCCAGCGTTCGCACCGCCATCGAACTGGCGCGCGCCGGCGACGCCCAGGTGGCCTACGACCCCAACCTGCGCCTGAAGCTGTGGCCGTTGGAACGTGCGCGGGAAGTGATCTTGCAAACCATGCCTCTGTGCGACCACTTCCTGCCCAGCCTGGACGATGTGCAGTTGCTCAGCGGCTTGAACGAGCCGCGCGAGATCGTGGCCTGGTGCCATGCGCAAGGCGCGCCCACGGTGGTGCTGAAGCTGGGCCGTGAAGGCTCGCTGGTTTCCGGCGGCGCCGGCTGCGTGGCCGTGGCCGCGCATGCGGTGAACGCGGTCGATGCCACGGGCGCGGGCGATTGCTTTGACGGCTCCTACCTGCACCGCCTGGCCCAGGGCGACGAGCCACTGGCCGCCGCACGCTGGGCCAGCGCCGCCGCCGCGCTGGCCACCACCGGCTACGGCGCCGTGGCGCCGCTGCCGCGGGCCGAGCAGATCAAACTGCTGCTTGCACAGGGCACCATTTAGCTGGCCGCTGGCGCGGGCCGCAATCAGGGTTTGGCCGGTGTCTCGGCTTGCAGTTCACGGCGCTCGAAGATGTAGTCCGCGCGCTGCTGGTGCAGGCTTTCCGATGCGGCGCCGTACTGCGGCACGAAGGG
Organism: Burkholderiales bacterium; assembly: GCA_043766725.1. Classification (GTDB taxonomy): domain Bacteria; phylum Pseudomonadota; class Gammaproteobacteria; order Burkholderiales; family Burkholderiaceae_C; genus Rubrivivax. The sequence continues at coordinate 5,169 of JAYUHT010000228.1, forward strand.
CCGGCCGGCCTGGATCAAGGGTGTTTGCACTTCGCGGAAGATGCGCCCACCCACGTGCCAGGTCTTCACCCGGCGCAGCACGCCCACCAACTGGGCCGCGAAGTCCGACAAGCCCTGACCCTGCAGGGTGCTCAGCGGCAGGTTGCCGCCCGATGTCAGCGCCACCGTGGCGCGGCGGTCGAGCAGGCCCAACGCGTCGGGCGCGGCCAAGGCGTTGTAGTCCACCGGCTTGACGCGCAGGCGCCCGGCCAGCGAGCTGTCTGAAATCAAGGCCACCTGGCGCGCGTCGATCAACCCGAGCAGCTTGGCCAAGTCGGCGTGTGACAACACGGTGCGGCCATCATGCGGGTCGGCATCGCTCAAGGCCCACACGGCGTCGTCGCCTTGCGCGATGCTGAAACCGTAACCCGAGAAAAAGATCAGCAGCGAGTCGTTCGGCTGCGCCACGGCCGCCAACATGTTCAGCCGCTGCACCACCTGGGCGCGGCTGGGGTTGACCAACTCCGAGGTGATGTAGCCAAAGCCGCCGCGAAGCTCGGCCGCAACGGCCCGAGCATCATGGCCGGCGCTGGGCATGCGCACGGGCTGCCCGCTCAGCACCACCTTGGGGTAGTGCTCGACGCCGATCACCAGCGCCCATTTGCGGCGAATCTCGGGCAGCGTGGCCTGGCGTGCTTCCTGCTCGTGCAGCGTGATGCTGAGCAAACGTTCCTCGCGTTGGCGCTGCTGCAAGTGGAACTTCACCTGTTCCGAAAACAGGCAGGCCGGCTGCTTGTCGCGCGCCTCTGCTGCGCAGCGCTGGAGCGCGCCGCGCAGGGCGTCCAACTCGGTTTGACGCTGGCATTCGCCGCTCAGCTGCTGCTTGGGCGTTTCGCAGACCGGCGCCCTGCCTGGCGCATTCGCTGCCGCCGCGGTGGGCGCCATGGCGATCAACTGTTCGGGTGTCGCCGCGCTGGCGACGATGACCGCCGGCGGCGCGCCAGCCGCCCCTTGCACGCCAGCGGCGGCGCCCACCTGCCCGGCAGCCGCGGCGGCCAGGACCAGCATCTGCGGCGTCAGCGTGCTGGTCGAGGGCAGGCCGGAAGACGTGGTCAGCGCCAGGGTGTTATCGCCCGGCAGCACGAGAGCTTGCACCCCGAACTTTGACAGGTCGATGTCACCGCGCCAGTACATGCGGTAGAACAAAACGTCTTGGTGCAGCCCTGCCAGCACGCCCGACCACTGCGGTTGCACCGCCCACAACCCCTGCATGGCGATCTTGATCACCGGCGTGACGATGCAATCACCTTGCACGGCGCCGGCAACGTCGGCGCAATCCGGCAAATCGGCCAGGCGGGGGTTGGCGTCGAGCATGGCCTTGCCGGCGCGGAAGGGGCGCGCCAGAGCCAGCTCGCGCGAACGAAACGCGCCGTCAAGCTGCCAGCCCGGGAGCCGGGCCGCGTCCAGCGGCGCAAACCCGGCCACTGAGGTCGGCTCCAGCACCGTCACGCGCGAATGGCCTGGCTCGTCCACCAGCGTTGGCCTGGCACTGGGCAGGTTGGGCCGTGGCAAGTCGACCTCGCTGCCGGCCGGCAGCACGCGCAGGGCCTGCGCGTTGGCCGGATCGTCCACGAGGGTGTAGTTCGCCGCCGTCAAACCAGTGCCCTGCACGGCGTAGGCGCCGGCCGGTGAAGCTGGCCCGGCCGGGGTTGAGAAGCGCAAGGTGCCGCTGGTGGCCGTGGTTAGCGACTCACCGGGCACAAAGCCATTGACCGTTCCCGCCAGCGCGGGCCAGCCCCTGCCCGCCACCACGGTCACCGGCTGGGCACGGTAGCTGAGCGTGGCGGGCGCGATGCTCGCCACGGCATTCACCTCGCGGGCCGTGAGCTGGTAGTTCGCGGCGTCGGTGCCACCCAAAGCGCTGGCCTGCGCCAGCACCGGCTTGCTCGCGCCGGCCTGTGCGCTGAGAAAGTTTGACGTACCGTTAACCACGCTGACGCTGTCGCCGCTCAGCACCCCGCGCAACGACCAGTTGGCCACGCTGGCGGCGGTGCCGCCGTCGTACACCTTGTCGGCCACATTGGCCGCAGCGAGCTGCACCGGCGCGGGTGTGATGCGGCCGACCAGCCCCTGGCCGGTGAACGTGTAGCCATAGACGGGCCTGACACCGTCAAACACCGCTGGCAGCTCGCCTTTCAGGCTGGCCGTGATCGGCACGGCAGCGCCCGCGTTGCGGCTGTCGTAGCGCAGGCCGGCGACGAATCCCGTTCTGGCGCGCGGCACATCACCGAGCAGGAAGCCGCTCAGGGCCACCGTGTCGAACTGAGCCGCCGAGAGCGCCAGCGCCGGGCTGCCGTCATACACCTTGTTCAGCGGCAGGTCCGTGGCCGTGACGCCCAGCACCGGCTGCGTGGCGTAGAGCAGGCCGTTGCCGCCACCCAGCGCGGCCGCCGGGTAAATGGCGCCGAACTGCTTGAACTGGTAACCCAGCCCATCAAGCTGGGTGTTAGCCGGGTTGCGCGCATAAAGCAGCCAACGGCCGGACTCCCCCGTGGCCAAGGCGCGGCTGCCGGCGCTGCTGGTGAAGGTATCGACGTTGTCGACCAGGCCGCGCACGACCAGCGCGTTGCCCGCGCCGGTTGCGAACAGCGTGGTCGCAATGCCGTCGCTCGCAGGTGGCGTGCCCAGCGCGACACGGCTAGCCTGAAGGTCAATTTGGCGCGCAACCGCTGTTGAAGCCTGGGTGCTGAAACGCCCGCCACGCAGCGTGAGATCGCCCAGCACGTCGATGCTGGCGCTGTTCAGCGTGATGCCCTCTTCGGCGCCCGAGCCGGCGAGCAGCCGCACATGCAGCAGGCCGCCGCTGGACACGATGCTGGCCCGCTGCAAGCTGATGCCCGAGGCGGCATTCAAGGTCAACGTGCGTTCGACGATGGTGTCGCCGGATGAGGGGACGATGCGCCCCAGCGGCACGTTCAACGCCACGTTGCTCATCGAGATCGTTCCCGGCTCGCCACCGACCGCGCCGGTGCTGATGCTCACGTTGCCGCTGGCCAACGCGCTGAGGATGGTGTTGGTGCCGATCGTTGCGTTCGTGCCCAGCGGGCTGAAGTCCAGCCCCACGCCGGCCAGGTCATTGCCGTTGCCCTGCACGATGCGCACATCCAGCGGGTCGAGCAGCCACAGCCCGGGCTTGCCGCGCGGTGCGTGGGTGTCCACCCCGGCAGGGTTGGCCTCCAAACCCATGCCAGAGGTTTCAATCAATCCGCCGTTGCCGCCATTCGGGCCACCGCGGGCACTGAAGCGGCCAAAGGCGCGGGTCGCGCCGTCACTCCACAAACGAAGGCTGCCGCCATCACCACGCTGCAGCGCGTCAGCCGAGAGCCGCGCGCCGCTGCCCACGTACACCGCCTGCGCCGCCGGCAGGCGCAGGCCGCTTGCTTCGTGCGCCGCGCCAACGCTCATGGCACCACCCCCCAGGGCACCATCGACTTGCAGCGCTGCCCCGTCCAACACCGCGATCTGCGGCCCGGCCAGGTGCACCCGCCCGCCCAGGGCGGTGCTGGAGCCGGCGTCGATGCGGCCCTGCACGAGCTGCGTGCCACCGAGCAAATCGACACGCCCACCTGGCGCGCCGGTGGCCGAGGTCAGGCTGCCCGCCTCAACCACCAGCGAGTTGCTGGCGCGCAGCAGCACCGCGCCGCCCGGCCCGCTGGCCAGGCCATCGGCCCGCACCACGCCGGCTTGATTGACCATCGCGCCTTGCAGGTCGATGACGCCGCCCGCGGCGCTGAGCACGCCACGGTTCAGCACGGCCTGGCCCGGCGCGAAAACGCGCACGGCGATGTCGGGCTGCGCGCTGTCGGCCAGCTCCACGCTGGCGGCGGCGTGCAAACCGATGCGGCCTTGAGGCGCGTCGATTTCACCGTCGTTGACCACCCCGCCACCACCGACCAGCAAGATGCGCCCACCACTGCTGCTGCGCAGCGTGCCGGCGTTGCTGACGGTGGCACTCGGCACGTCAGCCAGTTGATCAAGCCGGCGCCGGCCGGCGGCCCAGTCGGCAGTGGACAGGTTCAATGTTGAGGCGACCAGCCCGGCCACGTCGACCCGGGCGTCGCGGCCGAACAGCACACCGTAAGGGTTGAGGAGCCAGACCTCGCCGTTGCTGCTCAGGCGCCCGAGGATCTGCGAAGGGTCGCGCCCGAGCACGCGGTTGAGCACCTGGCTGGCGGCATCAGCTTGGTCGAAGCGCACCGCCGCCTGCGGCCCGATGGAGAAGCTGCGCCAGTCGATCGCGGCGTTGCGCCCCGTGGTCACCGTCATGGTCTGGCCCGTGGTGGTGATGCGGGCCTGGCCATGCACCACCGTGGGCGCCACAGGCAGCAGCAGGTCGCCGGCGAAGGCGCCAAGCGGCCATGCGGCCAGGCCACACAGCACAGCCTGTGCGAGCCGCGACAGGTGAAGATGAACAGGCAGTGCCATGGCGGATCTCCTGTGGTGAGTCGGCGTCAATACACCAGGCGCAGCCAGACGTGGCCGCGCGTGTGCCCACGCTGGGTGGTGCCAGCGCTGCGCAGGGCGTGGGCGAGGTCCAGGCTGGCTGTGAGCGCGCGTGCGTCGAACCGCAGGCCGACGCCGGCGCTGGCCAGGTCGCAATGCAGCTGCATGCCGCTGCACGGCGCGGCGTCGCGGTTGCGCAGCGTGGCGGCATCAACGAACAGCAGCGGGCGCAGCGTGGCGCTCGGCCAGGGTTGGCCCTGCCAGCCTGGCGCGGACAGCTCGAATGACAGTGCCAGGCCATGGTCAGCAGCGAGTTCACGCTCCTCGTAGCCACGCACCGAGCTGCGGCCACCGGCACCGAACTGCATCGCCGGCACCAAGGGCTGCGCCGCCCATTGCCCGGCCACACGCGCGCTAGCGACCCAGCCCGTGGCGCTCAGGCGTTGTTGCGCACTCCACTGGGCACGCAGCGCGGTGAAGGTGGGTCGCGCGCCAGGCCGCACGGCATCGAATGCGGCGCGGTCAGCGCGGCCGCCGCCTGCGGGCAGGCCCTGCACCCAGGCCACGCTCATGGCCAGTGGCCGGTGCGCGTCGCCGGCCAGGCTGTATTCCAGCGTCAGGGGCAGGATGGTCAGGTCGCCACCGGCGCTGCCGCAGGCCCCTGTAGGCAGGGTGCCAATGGCGCATTGGTTGCGCTGGTCGCGGTACTCGAGCGCCAGCGCCAGGCGCGCGTCAACCCCCGCCAGCCGCGGCAAATAGTGCGTGGCACGCAGCCCCAGCAGGTGGCCGCGCCCCGCGAAGCGCAGCTCGCCCAGCGCCGTGGGAATGCTGGCGCTGCGCGTGTCTGACAACAGCGCAAAGGCGTCGAGCATGGTGCGCGCGCGGTACAGCGGCAGCCGGTAGCTCAGGCCGGCCGCCGCGAACTGCCTGGGCTGTTCGGGCGCGACTTGCAGGCGCAGTTCCAGCACATCATCGCGGCCACTGGCGTTGGCGTCGCGCCAGGTCAGGCCCAGGTGCGCGCGCCCGGTGGCCGGCGTGCCGCTGTCATCCAGCTCCAGGCCAAGCTGGCGGCGCGGCGCCGGCTCCACCGCGATCTCGGCCTCGGTCTGTTCGGGCTGCTGCCCTGGCAGCAGCACCAGGCGGGTGCGTTTGGCCGGGTTGTCATTGGCCATGCGCAACTGCGCATCAATCCGGTCCAGGCGCGGCGTCTGGCCGGCTTGCAGCGCCGGCAGGCTGGCCAGGATGCCGGCCTCGCCGAAGGCCGGGCCGGCGCCATCGACACGCACCGCCGACAAGCGGCCTTCGATCACCTGCAAGGTGATGACACCACCCGACACCTCTTGCGGCGGCAGGTACACCACCACCGCGCCATAGCCGGCGCGCGCGTACAGCGCCTGCACCTGGCCCGTTGCGCCGTGCAGTTCTTCCACCGTGCGCTGGCCAATCAAGCCGGTGAGTGCGGCGCGCACCATGGCGGCGTCGAGCAGCGTCACGCCCAGCACCAGGTAATGCCGCACCTCGACCACCGGCGGCGCCGCTGGCTTGGTGCTGGGCGCCAACTGCGCCGGTGGCTCGGGCACGGGCGTGGCAGCCTGTGCCAGCGCGTGTGTACTTGCGGCCACGCCGGCCAGCGCCAGCATGGCGCCAGCCGCCACCCGTGCCGCATGGAACAGTTCGGCCCAAGCGAACGCCGCGGAACCGGCTCTGCCGGGCCGCTGGCGTTGCCTATCGGCTTGCAAGCCGATGGGCGCTCGCCAGCCACTCGCCAGCGCGCAGGCGCTGTCTCGGTGCGGGCTCGCCCCCCAAGAGGGGGCTGAGCCCGGGCGAGAAGCAGTCCCCGCGGACTGTTTCTCGCCTGCGAAGGCGTTTCGGCCTGCCTGCCGGAAGGCTGAGCCCGGACGTGAAACAGTCCCTGCGGACTGTTTCTCGCCTGCGAAGGCGGTTCGGCCTGCCTGCCGGAAGGCGCGCGAAGCGCGTAGGGGGTGGTTCATTTCATCTTTCCCGACAAAGCCTGAAGCCAATGTTGGTGGCCGTGCCCGTGTCGCCCGCTTGATCGGGTTCCATGGACTGGCGCGCCGCCACCCGCACCCGCGAGGCGCCTTGGGCAAAGGAGCCGCCGCGTGAAACATGCTGCGGCGCCGCGGCGGTCATGGGGTTGGCATCGTCGGCCACCCATTCGCTCACATTGCCCACCATGTGGTGCAGACCGAAGTTGTTGGGCTGGCCGCTGCGCACTGGCCGCGCGGCGGGCGTGGCCGGGCCGTTGTCGTCGTGGTTGGCGCGGCCCACGGGCGACTCAGTGCCCCACGGGTAGGGCCCGCTGGAGCCGGCGCGTGCGGCGTATTCCCACTCCCATTCCAGCGGCAGGCGATAGCGCTGCTTTGATTCGCTGCGCGCCGTGAGCCAAGCGGCGTAGGCCTGAGCGTCGGCGCGCGAGACTTCCATCACCGGCTGCTCGCCGCGAATCTTCTCGCCCGGGGCGGGATAGGGGTGTTGTGCGGCGTGCGTGAATCGCTGACTGAAAACGAAACGGTCGAACTGTTCAAAGCTGACTTCATGACGGCCCATGTCGCAACGGATGGGCTGGCTGAAAGCGCGTTGCAGCGGCAAGAAGCCACCGCCGCAGGCCTGCCTGTCCACCGTGTCGCGCGCCGGGTCGCAGCCAAAGTCAAAGGTCGCAGTTGTGCCGGGCAGGCGCACAAACTCGGGTTCGGCGCCCATGCCGAGTGCCCACAGCGGCAGCCGCGTGGCGTAGCTGATGGGAAAGATGTCGCCCTGCTGGAAAACGAAATAGCTGCCCACGCCCAGGTAAGCCAACGGCAGCGCGACGGCAGCCACAAGCGCGCCCGACTTGCTGCGGCTGAAGGCCAAATAGCGGCGCGTCGTGGCATCGGCCGCGCGCGGCAAGCGTGCGTACTGGCGCTGCTCTTTGAAGCTGGCCAGGCGGCGCCAGCGTTGCCAGAAGCCGAGCTGGCGCCAAACTTGAACGTCGGCGTGCAAGCGCTGTTCGAGCTTGAGCTCGTTCAAGTGGCGCTGGATGACTTCATACAGCCGCTGCCAATGCGGCCGCACCGGCTCACCGGGCCGCCCGCTCGTGCGCAGCAGCATCTCGTGCACCAGTTCGACGTAAGCGTCGGCGCCGCCATCGTTGCCGGTCACCAGCAGCGGCAAGTGTGCTGCCGGGGCCATGCCGGCTTCGCTTTGGCCTGAGAGCAAGCCGATCACCCGCGCGCCGCGTTCGCGTTCGCCCGCGCCGGCCAGCCACTCGGCTTCAGCGCGGCCCAACCGGCGGCGGAACAGCCGGTCTTCGGCGCCGACCCAGGTCATTTGGCGCAACAGTTGCATCGCGCCGGCGTCGCTGCCAAGCTGGGCCTTCACCTGCGCCAGGGCGGCATCAGCATCGCGGCTGAGCATGCCGGCCAGGCCGCCGGCCGCTTCATGGTCGCTGCGCAGCAAGCGCGTGACGGGCCCGCGCCGGTGCTGCGCGCGCCACAACGACCACAGCGCGTGCTGCACCAAGGCCAAGGCGCCGGGCTCGTTCTGCGCTTCGCCCAGGATCAGTTCAGCCACCTCGCTCACGTCCACGCCCGCGCGGCGCGCCGGCTCTTCAATGCTCAGCCGCAGGCCCGATTCGGTGATGCGCGGCAGCGTGTAGACCAGGCCGCAGCGGTTGCGCGCGCGCACCAGCTCGGGCACCAGCGTGTCGAGTTCGGCCAGGGCATCGGCGCGCACGGTGCCGATGACGTAAAGCGGGCAGCTCGGCGTTTGCAAGGCCATGGCCAGCAGCGCGCCAAACTGCTGCCGCTCGCCCGCATCGACAGTGGCTTGCAGCAGCTCTTCCATCTGATCCACGATCAGCAGCACGCCGCTGTCGGCAACCTGGTGCTTGGCGAGCAGGCCAACCAGCGCGCCGGCATCGCCGCGCAACGCCGCAAGCCGGGCCGCGGCCGGCGCCTCGGGCTGAAGCGCGTCAAACGTCGCGCCGAGTGCGCGCTCAAGCTCGGCCAGCGGCCGGGCGCCGGGGCGCAGCGGGCCCACCACACGCCAATGGCGCAACCCAGTGCGCGACCACAGGGCGCCTGCGCGCAACAGCGGCAAGACACCTGCGCGCAGCAGCGAAGACTTGCCCGAACCGCTGTCGCCGCTGATCAGCGCATAGCGGCGGTGGCCCGGCGCTTGCCGATCGAATCTGCCGTCGGCCGCGGGCGCGCTGCCCAGGCCGTCGATCACCTCGTGCGTTTCGCGCTTGCGGCCGAAGAACCACTGCGCATCGGTCTCTTCGAAGGTGGCCAGGCCACGGAATGGGCAATGCTGGGGTGCGAAGTGTTCTGCCGGCAGCAGCTTGCGCAGGGCATCGAGCAAGGCCGTGGGCATGGCCTGCCCGGGCTGCCAGAGAGTGACCTGGAACGCTAGCAAGCCCTGCACACGCGGATCGAGCGCCTGCGCGTCGGGCACCTCGCCCAGGCAAACCGGAAACAAACCCGGCGCGGGCAACTTCAAGGCCAGCGCCTGCGCCTGGCCCTCGAGGAACCAACTCACTTCGTCGAGCACAAAGCCGCGCGGGCCTTCACGGCGCATCAACACGATCACCGCGCGCGCCTGCGCCACCTCTTGCTTCAGGCGTTGCAGCCAGGGCTCTCCGGCAATGAGGTGGACGTTGTCCATGAACACGTCCACACCTTCATCACGCAGCCAGTCGCGCAGCTGCGTCGCCGCCGTGGCGCTTTCGCGGTTGTAGCTGAGGAAGACCGAGCGCCCCGCATGAGTGGGCGCAGCCGGCGTTGAAGCCACCACGCTTGGGCGCAGGCTCGCC
>JAYUHT010000229.1:0-5465 GCA_043766725.1 Burkholderiales bacterium
CGCTGGCCCTGGTAGCTGCCCTGGCCAGCCCGTTGGCAGAAGCGCGCCAGTCGCGCCCCGCGAAGCCGGCCCTCAAGCAGGCCGCCAAGCCGGCAGCCAAAGCCGTCAAGTCCATACGTTCAGTGCGCACGGTCAGGGCCAATGCGCGCACCCGTTATGTGCGCGCCGCACCCGTGGTGGTTGAGCCGGTGCGCATGTCCATGGGCCACAGCATCGGGCTGGGGCAAGTGGCCGATCCGCTGGAGTTGAAGTCCAGCGTGGCGCTGGTGTTGGATCAAGACACGCACCAAGTGCTGGTGGCCAAGAACTCCAAGGCCGTGCTGCCCATCGCCTCGCTGACCAAGTTGATGACCGCGCTGGTGGTGGTGGAATCCGGCCGGCCGCTGGACGAAACCATCGCCATCACCCAAGACGATGTCGATACCGAAAAAGGCAGCGGCTCGCGCTTGCGCGTGGGCACCGAGCTCACCCGCGGTGAGATGCTGCACCTGGCGCTGATGTCGTCAGAGAACCGCGCGGCCAATGCGCTGGGCCGCCATCACCCGGGCGGCATGCCGGCATTCGTGCAGGCCATGAACGCCAAGGCGCAGGTGCTGGGCATGACGGGCACGCGCTATGTGGAGCCCACAGGCTTGTCGAGCCAGAACCAGTCGAATGCCGATGACCTGGCGGTGCTGGTGGGCGCGGCCCATGGACACCAGCTCATCCGCGAACTGTCGACCTCGCCCGAGGCGATGGTGTCGGTGGGCAGCCGCACCATGCACTTTCGCAACACCAACCGGCTGATCAGCAACCCGAGCTGGGAGATCGGCCTGCAAAAGACCGGCTACATCTCGGAAGCCGGCCGCTGCCTCGTGATGCAGGCCCAGTTCGCCGGGCGCAAGCTGATCATGGTGTTCCTCGATTCCGCGGGCAAATACTCCCGGCTGGGCGACGCCGAACGCATTCGGCAGTGGCTGGCCCTGCAGCCTGGCCTGGCGGCCACGCCGGCCGCCGGCGTGCGCATCAACCAGTGATGCGCCAGTGAGGCGCCAGTGAGGCGCCAATCAGGCGCCAATCAGGCCACCAGTGCTGCGGCCTGCCTGAACCCCAGGGCCTGCGAGATCTGCGTGGCGGTTTCGCGCAAGCGGCTGATCCAGCTTTCTTCCAGCCGATCCGCCGGCGCTGAAATCGACAGGCCCGCCACCAGGCGACCCTGGTCGTCATGGATGCCGGCGGCCATGCAGCGCACGCCGAGTTCAAGCTCCTCGTTGTCGCGCGCCAGGCCCAGCTTGCGCACGCCGTTCAGCTCGCGCTCCAGTGCGGGCAATTGCGTGATGCTGTTGCGCGTGTTGCCGGCCAGCCCGGTGCGGGTGGCGTAGGCGCGCACGCGAATGGCGTCGTCGGCGGCCAGGAACAACTTCCCCACCGACGTGAGGTGCATCGGCGCGCGCCCACCCACGGCGCGCACCACCTGCATGCCCGAGCGCTCGCTGAACGCGCGCTCGATGTAGACGATCTCGTCCCCCTGGCGCACCGACAGGTTCACCGCCTGGTTGGTGAACTTGTGCAACTCGCGCAGCGGCGCCAAGGCGGCTTCGCGCACATCGAGCCGGCCTTTGACCAAGTTGCCAAGCTCCAGCAGCCGCATGCCCAGGCGGTAGGCGCCCGCCTGCGGCCGTTCGACGAAGCGGCCGATGGTCAGGTCGTTCAAGATGCGGTGCGCGGTTGAAGGGTGCAGGCCGGTGCGGGTGCTGATCTCCTTCAGCGAAACCGGGTCCTGGTGTGCAGCCAGCAGATCGAGCAAGGCAAAGCTGCGCTCCAGGACTTGGATGCTGGGCTGGGCCTGTTCCTTCTTTTTCATGCGCGCTTTGATGGTGACAATGACAGTATCGCTGTTTTGTATCACGAAATTAATGACTGCATGGCGAAAGTGTGCTCGGTGGAAATTGGTCATTGCCGTGGCCGTGGGCACCGGCGCCGCAGCGGCCGCGCCGGAACCAGAGGCCGCGCTTGAACCCCGCCAGGGCCAGCGGGCGGCGAACATCATGCCGGGCACGGCGCCGCGCCTGCGTGTGCAAGACCTCGGGTTGGTGATCAACATCGCCGACCCGTATTCGGTAGCGGTGGGGCAGCACTACATCCGCAAGCGCGCGCTGCGCCCGCACCAGGTGTTGCGTGTCGAGCTGCCGTTGCGTGGCGAGCTCACGGCGGAAGAATTCGCCTTGCTGCGCAAGCGCATTGACGCCCGCTTTGGCCCCAACACCCAGGCGCTGGCATTGGCCTGGACGCGGCCGTACGCGGTAGCCTGCAACTCGATCACCGGCGCGTTGGCGCTGGGTTTCGATGCCAAGCTGTGCACCAGCAGTTGCGCCACTTCACGCCCATCGCCCTATGCGCGAACCGACAGCAGCCGGCCCTTCACGGCGCACGGCATGCGCATCAGCATGCTGCTGGCCGGCGCCGATGTGGCGCAAGGCAAGGCGTTGATCGACCGCGGCGTGGCGGCCGATTTTACGCTCGGCCTGCGTGGCGCACCCAGTGCCCAGGCCGTGTTGCTGGACAGCGCTGATGGAAGGCGCAATGTGCGCGCCAAGTTGTACCCCCTGGCGCAAGACATTGCTTCGGCGGGCACCGTGGTCAAGCGCGCCAGCGCCGAAGGGCTGGCCCCGCAGCCGCGCGTGGTGTTGGCGCAGGTGGGCAGCACACGGGTTGACGTGCTGGCGCAACTGGCGTGGCTGCCGGGTGGCTTGGGCGACCACTTCACGTCGTTCGGCGGCCGGCTCGACGACCCCGATGGCCAGAGCACGGTGCTCGACTGGCTCAGCGCCGGCGCCACCGCCAGCCACGGCACGGTGAGCGAGCCTTGCAACCATGTGCAAAAGTTCCCGCACCCGCAGCGCCTGTTGGCGGTTTACCTGCAAGGCGGCACGGCCATCGAGGCCTATTGGAAGAGCGTGCTGTGGCCGCAGCAAAGCCTGTTCGTGGGTGAACCGCTGGCCGCGCCGTACGGTCGGCGTTAACGATTTATTCGAGCAGGGCTGCGGCGGCGGCGCGGCCCGCGCGGACAGCGCCTTCGAGCGTGGCGGGGTAGGGGCCTTGCACGTGGTCGCCGGCGGCCAGCAGGCCGGGTGCTACGCGCATCGGTGGGCGTTGCAAATTGGGGGTGCAGGCAAAGGTGGCGCGCTTTTCCGCCAAGGTGCGCAGCGCGGTGGGGGGCTGCGGCCAGGTGTGGGCGGGAAAGTCGTGCACGGCCTGTTGCTGGCAGGCCTGGGCGGCGGCATCCAGCCCGCGCTCGACCCAGGTGCGCGCGCCGCTGATCACGAATGCGAACACGCCCGCCGGGCCGCCCAGCACGCCCAGATCGAACGCGAACTGGGCCGGCGCGGTGGCGCTGCAAGCCAGCGCCACCATCGGGCTGGGCCAGCGCGCGCCGGGGGCATGCAGGTACACGGTGATGATGGGTTCATAGCGCAGCGCTCGCGCTTGCCCCGCCCAAACGGCATTCAAGGGCTCGACCAGCGTCGCCGCTTGCGCCGCGGTGCAGGCCAGCACCGCGGCATCGAAGCGCTCGCCGTTCACCAGCCAGCCGGCACCGTCGCGCCCCAAGGCCTGCACCCGCCTGCCCAATGCAATGCGCGCGCCGTGCGCCAACAGCCAGGCTTGCGCAGGCAGCGGCAGCAGCTGGCTCAGGCCGCGGCGCGGCAGCAGCAGGTCTGACGCCCCGGGCCCGGCAAACAAGGCGTCGCGCAACACGCGCAGAAAGACTTGCCCGCTGGCCTGTGCGGCGGGCGTGTTCAGCGCCGCCACGCACAGCGGCTCAAACAGCTCAGTGCACAGGCGCTGCGGCAGGCGCGCCGTCAATTGAGTCACCGTCTGGTGTGGCGGGCAACGAAAGCCGCGCGCGGCCCACAGCGCGGTGGTGCGCAACAGCGTGGCGCGATCAACCAGGCTCCAATGCTTGGCCGCCCACACACCGCGCGCGAAAGCCCAGACCGGCTGGCCATGCGGCAGGCGCAGACCCGTGCCGTCGGGCGCGCACAGGCTCAAGGGCTGGCGCCTGAGCACGCTGCCCGCATCGACGCCGATGCGCTGCAACAGCGCCAGGGTCTGCGTGTAGGCGCCGATCAAAATGTGCTGGCCGTTGTCGAGTTCCATTCCTTCAACATGCACGCTGCGCGCGCGCCCACCCAACTGCGCGGCCATCTCATACAACACCACCTCGCAGCCACCGTGCACCAGGTCGATGGCCGCCGCCAGCCCGGCCCAGCCGCCGCCGATGATGGCCACCCGCTTGCCGCCCTGCCGCGCCATCAGGCCTGGCGCCAGCGGGTGCGCAGGGCGATCCAGATCTTGCGCGCCGGCCCGAGTGACATGCGTTGATGCAAAACGCGAAAGTCATCGGCCTCGATCTCACGCAACAACGTGCGGTAGATGTTGGCCATCATCAGCCCCGGCACCTGCGCGCGCCGGTCTTGTGCCGGCAGCAGGGCCAGCGCCTCGTCATAGCTGCGGTGGGCGCGTTCGGCCTGCATGCGCATCAGCGCTGTGAAGCGTTCGCTGTAACCCCAGGGCGCCTGGCGCTGCAAGAGTTCACTGGCCTTGACGTTGAACTGCTGCAGCTCGCTCAGCGGCAGGTAGATGCGGCCGCGCCGCGCATCGTCGCCCACGTCGCGGATGATGTTGGTCAACTGCATCGCCAGGCCCAGCTTGTGCGCGAACAGCACGGTTTGTTCGCTGCTGCGCCCGAAGATGTTGCACGCCACTTCACCCACCACGCCGGCCACCAGGTGGCAGTAGTGCGCCAGGCCGGCAAAGTCGAGAAAACGGCTTTGCTGCAGATCGATCGCGCAGCCCTCGATCACCGCCAGCAAGTGGTGTTGTTCGATGTTGAACGGCTGCGCATGCGGCATCAAGGCCTGGGTCACCGGGTGGCTGGGAGTGCCGGCAAAGGACAGCGCCACCTCGTGCTTCCACCAGTCGAGTTTGGTGGCGGCCACGCCGGGGTCTTGCACCTCATCCACCACATCGTCAACCTCACGGCAAAAGGCATAGAACGCGGTGATGGCAGCACGGCGCGGCGGTGGCAGGAACGCGAAGGCGTAATAGAACGAAGAGCCGCTGCGCGCCGCCTTGTCCTGCACATACTGCTGCGGCGTCATGCCGCGGCCCGCGCAGCGGTCGCTCGCGTGGGCATGGCCAGCGCGCGCCACAGCAGCAAGGGCGCGTCCAGGCGGGTCAGGCGCGGGCGGTGGCGCAAAGCGGCATGGTCCATGGCGCGAATCTTCTCCAGCACGCGAAACCCGCCCTGCACCACCAGGCGCAGCTCCCAGCCGGCACGGCCATGCAGGCGCAGGGCCAGCGGCGCGCCGGCGTGCATCAAGCCTTCGGCCCAGGCGCACAGGTCTTGCGCGAGCGGGCGGGTTTGGGCGTGAGGCAGGGCGTCTAGCGCCTGCGTCGACAGGCCATGGCGGGCGGCATCGCTG
>JAYUHT010000230.1:0-5440 GCA_043766725.1 Burkholderiales bacterium
GCGGGTACGCGCAAGCCATCATAAGACGAGCGGGGCGTCGAAATCGGTGGCTTTGAACTTGCCGTGTTCGCGGACTTCACAGCCCTTGGTGTCAGCCAGCCTGTACAGGCGCAAGCAGTCTTGCTCAAGGTTGATCTCGCTGAGCAGGCGGCGCTCAAGATTGTCAAGCTGCATCAGGTTGACTTGGCATTCGAAGACTGATTTCTGCACTCGCTGCCCGATGCCTTCGCAGACCTTGGCCACGCGCCGCAGGCGCCGGCGGCCTTCGCGGGCTTCGGTGTTGACGTCGTAACACACGATCACCAGCATGGTGCTCACTTCATCTGAAAGGGCACATAGATCTCGGCTTCGCCGCGCACGCAACGCGCCAGCAAACGCGCCTGCACCAGCGGCACCACGCCCAGGGGCACACTCTCGGCCAGCAGCGGGTGGGTCAGCTCTTCCTGCTTGCGTTCCTGGTAAGCCACGACGATGGCCTTGCGCGCATCACCATCTAGCAGCACGGCGCCGCCTTCGTGTTCCACAAAGTCTGATGCGCTGATCTGCCCGCGGTTGATGAGCGTGAGCGCCAGGCGGTCAGCGAAGGGTCGAAACTCTTCCATCAAGTCGAGCGCCAGGGCAGCGCGGCCTGGCCGCACGGCGTGCAGAAAACCGATCTGCGGGTCAAGCCCGGCGGCTTCGCAGGCGCTGCGGCAATCGTTCATCCACATGGCGTAGAAGAACGACAGCAAGGCGTTCATGCGGTCGCGTGGCGGGCGGCGTGTGCGGCCGTCCATGGCGAACGCGGCGCGCAGATCAGCACGCACCAGCAGGTTCAGCGCTTCAAAGTAGCTGCGCGCCGCCGCCCCTTCACTGCCGCGCAGTTCGTCAAGGGTGCTGGCCTGCGGCAGCGCGCGCAGGTTGGCCGCAAGGTCTTGGGCTGTGCGTGTGAGCCGGGCTTCGTCTTCGGCAATCTTTGTTTCACGCGCGCCGCGCAGCAATACCTGGCGCTGGTTGCGCAGCTTGCCGGCCACCACGCTGCGGGCAATGGCCAACGTGGCCGGTGCGTTCAACACAGCCGCATGCTGGGCCTGGCGCAACAACACGTTGCCGCTGACCGCCCCTTCCAGCCTGGCCTTGAAGCGGCCATTGGCGTCGAGCAGCACCAGGGCGATGGCTTCCTCGGCCAGCCGATGCATCAACGGCAGGCTCAGGCCCACGTGGCCAAAACACACCACGGCTTGCAGGTGGTGCAGGGGCACGCGCAAGCGCGTCTCCTGTTCAAGCTCCACGCGCAGTGTGTCGTTGTCAAGCCGCAAATAGCTTTCCGGCGTGGTGACGTACAGGGTGTTGAGAAGATGCATGGCGCTTCAACGCTTTGCTGGCACAGCCATCAGTCGGGTTCGAAAATTCGATTGAGCGGGCCTTCGGATTGCATGCGCGCCAAGGCCTCAGGCTGGCAACGCTCGCGCAGCGAGCAACCCTTGCATCGGCGCACATCAAGCGTGGGTGCAGGCAGAGTGCCGCTGCCCAGCATGCCCCTCACGGCTTGAACCATGTCGGCAACCTGCGTGCGCAAGGCATCGGTGATGGGCACGACCCGCCTGCGCTTTGAGCTGGCGTAATACAGCGCCGCTTCCGACACCTGCCGCCCCGTCATGGTTTCAAGGCACAGGGCTTGGGCGGCAAGCTGCACGTCATCGCAGGCGGCGATGTCGGGCGCCTTGTTACGGCTGCCGTGTTTGTACTCGACCGGGTAGGGCGTGCCATCGGGTTCGAACTCCACCACGTCGGCCTTGCCCACCAGGCCCAGGGTGTCATGCCACAGCGGCAGCGCACGCTCCACGTGCAGGCCGTGGCGCACTTCAACGCCAGGTTTGTCAACCTGCTTGTGAAGGGCCTGGCCGCGCTGGGTGTGCAGGTTGTCGTCGAAGGCTTGCTCCAGGTGGATCAGGCCGCATTGGCGCGGGCAATAGGCCCAATGCTGAAGCGCGGAAAGGGTGATGGGGTCGGGTTCATCCATGGCAGAGCAGGCATCGCCGATTTACACTGCAAGCGCCGCAATTTGAGAGGTAGCGAACATGCCCAGCACACTTGATGATGTGATGGTTGAGGCTCTGAAACTCTCGCCCGAAGACCGTACCGAGTTGATCGAGCGATTGGCAAATACCGTTGCGCCCACTGCACCGCTGCACCCACTTTGGCAAGAAGAGATTGCCCGCCGCATCGTGGATATGGACGAACATCCCGACCTGGGAATCCCGTTTGACCAGGTCATGGCCCAACTGCGGGCAAAGATCGAAGCCGGTGGAAGTGGTGCGTGATTGTTGAATTCCGCGCCCAGGCGCAACAGGAGCTTGTCCAAGCTGCTGAGTGGTACCTGAGAGAAGGCGGGCGCCGTGTGGCCGAGCAATTTGAAGGCGCCGTGCACCGCGCGCTGGCCTTGCTGGTGTTCATGCCGGGCCTGGGCACGCCGAGCCAAGGGCAAGCGCGTTTGTGGCCGTTGCGGCGCTTCCCCTACACGCTGGTGTACCGCGTGCAAGGGGGTCTGTTGACGGTGCTGGCCGTGGCGCATCAAAGCCGCTCGCCCGAGTATTGGGTGGGCCGTAGTTAAGCCGTCAGCCCACACGGCGAATGAGCTTCACGTTGGCCGGCATCGCGGCGTCATCTACTGTGATGTCGTAGTCGGCAAAGCTGCGCGGCACCTCCACCTTCTTGCGCGCACCGATACGGTCAAACAGCGCATGGGCGTGGGCATTGCCCAGTTCGTTCGCATGCTCAAACACGTACAGCCCGCGGGTTGACATCTCACCGCGCGCCGCCGAGCGGTCGTGCTCGAACATGTTTTCCAGCGCCTGCCAAAGCAGCTCAAGGTCGTCCGTGCCAAAGCCGGTTTGCTTGGCCAGAAACGCCGAGACGAAACCATGGGCCATGTACAAACCATAGGGCACGGTGTGCTTGCGGCCCATGGTGCGGTTGTCGCCTTGCTGCTTCAGTGCCTCAGCTTCGGTGGCCACGGCCATGCGGGTGATGGAGTGTTCCATCGCCACGATGGGGCTCACTGATCGGGCGAATGTCAGTTGGACCGGGCCGCGCACCTGGCCGCAATTCACGCCTGTGGACATGACGGCGCCAAAAGTGCGAACGTCGAAGAAGTTCTGGCACATCCACTTGCGCGCCGAATCCACATCGCTGCCGCTGCCCTTGCGTTGAGGCTTGATGACCTTCTTGCTCTTCTTCGCTTCGCCTTCGGTGTGCTCTGTAGCCAGTTCTTCTTCCGGTGCATCCAGCTTAAGCGCTGAGTAGGCACGCTGATTTTGCAGGTTCAAGACGGCGCGTTCGCGCACGTAGATCTCGAAGCGGTTTTCTCCGGCCATTGGCTCGGTCTCGGTTTGGTCATGCGTCATGCCGACGAAGTTACGCACCTTGCGCTTGATCGCCACGTCGGTCATCAACCCATGGCCGGTTTCGGCATCAAGCCTTGGCAAATTGCCGGCATCGGGGTCACCGTTGGGATTGCCGTCTTTCACGTCGAACAACAACACGAAGTCATAGCGGTGGTTCAGGCTCATTTCAAAGTCCTCCTTGTGTGGTTTCGGTAGATGAAGCAACCGGTGCCTGCGCAGACTCAGGTTTGGCAAAGAAGTCTTGCCGCTGGTGGTAGTAACCGACTGCGAACCGGCCTTGGTCTTGCAGCGTCAGGTGGGCAGGAAAGTCGGCGATACCCCCGATGATCTCGGCCAGCAGTTTCTCGAAGTTCACCATACGGCCCTTGCTGGCGAGCTTGGCCAGATGATGGTTCTTCAGCCGCAATAACGTGGTGAACACGGCCACCGGCGTGCTCGACGCGGCACCGTAGTAGCGTTCTCGAATGGTGCTGTTGAGCGTGCCACCAGACGACTCTTCTTGAATCTTCTCTAACGTTGCAAACAAGCGGCCCAAACGGTAGGCCGTTGAAGGGTTGGCGATGTCGAGCATGGTTTTGATCTCCCTGGTTTGAAGCTGAAGGGTGTGCGGACTACCGCGGTTGAGGCAAGCCTTGATGACCGCAGCACGCAGGTAGGTCACTTGGCGTTCAGCGCGGCAGCGCTGCACGGCCGCGTTGAGCCACAGCGCCGGGTAAGGCGCATCCGTGAAGATGCTGCGCACAAGGTCACCACCCAGGCGCGGCGGTATGTTGTCTGCCTTGCCCTGAAGCGCGACGGCGGCCAACAGCCGAAACAGGCTCGGGAACTCCGGGTCATTGAGACCGCGCGCGATATCCAATTCAGCAAACCAGGCGGTGACTCGTTGGGCAATGTCGTGCAAGGGCGCGGCGTACCAGAAGCGGACCGCGATGCGCGCGGCATTTGGCGCCAGGCCCAACACAAAGAATTTCGTCTCACCGCGCGCGCCGGCAAAGGCACCGCTGCGCACGGCTTCCAGCAAGGCCTTGACTTGCTGTGTATGCGCGTCAGGGTTGTCATCGCCTCCCATGATCTGGGCAAGCCACTGCTCCATGGGTTCGGGTTGCTGCGCCCAGAAGATTGTTGACGCATCGCCCACCTGCATTCGTTGCGGCGAATCGCGCGCCAACAGCGCGTTCAGGGCCGTGGTGTAGGCAAAGACCGCTGACTTGCTCATCGGCGCATTCATACCGCGGGACTTGGCGTACGAGTTGAATGCATCGAGATTGAACGAGACGATGTTCGCCCCCGAGCTTTGCGCGCCCCATACGCCTTTGATGCTGGTGTGCAGTCGCTCAACCGGTGCGCTGTTCCCTGTGAGCAGGCAAAGCGCATCCACGTTGATTGAGTCGGGCGCGCCATCGCCCTCGTCGTCGTCGGCGTCGCCAGCCACGAGGTAGGGCACTACCAACGGGCGTTGCGCGACAAGCGCCAAGTCGTCTAGCAGGCGGAGAGTCAACACCGGGTTGGTTGCGGCAATGTCTTCATATGCATCGAAGCTGGCAACCTGTGCGGCTGCATCGGTTCTTAGAAATCGCAAGACGGCGGCAATGCCGATGTCGGCCAGCGCCGGGGCCGGCAACGACTCTATCTGGGTGCGGAACGCTGCCTGCATGTCGATCAGGCGCGCGGTGTACTCCTCGGCCTTGCCTTTGCTTGTGGCCGCTTCCAGTTTCTTTGCGTCGGGTAGGCCAAGCACATATTCGGCGTTCTCCCACAACAGATTGGCCGCGACGCCAGACGTCTTCTTCACACCTTTCGGCATCAGGAACGTCGTGCCAATCGTCTTCTTACCAAGTTGTCGTCGCATGTCGGTGATGGCCTTGAGTGTGCCGGCCGCGTCAATTTCAAGAATGAAGGCGATCTCCTTGTGCTCAAGACCGAATGCAGGCAAGCGACGAGCCGGGTCAGCGTCGGCCTGGCGACGCTCGTAGTAGCCATGCAGTGCTTGCAGAATCATCCCCGCACCTCCGCTTGGCTCAAATCGACAACACCTTTTTGAACCTGTGCGCGAA
>JAYUHT010000231.1:0-5430 GCA_043766725.1 Burkholderiales bacterium
GGGCGGCGGCAAAGGCGGCGGCAAGGGCGGCGGCAGCAAGGGCGGCGGCAGCAAGGGCGGCTGCAAGCGCTGAGTCCACTCATGGTTCGAAGCACTTGACGGGCGCTTCGCCGTCCGTCAATCAAAGGCCCGGTCACGGGCCTTTGGCATTTTTGGCGACCCGCTCAGGTCACGCCGCCGAAGTAGCGGTAGGCCGTCAGCTCGAATTGCTCAAGGGCAGTGGCGATGCCGCTGGGCTTGACGCTGCCCGGCAATGTGCGCCGCGGCCCGAAGTCCGCAGGCGCGGAACCGAGCGCTACGAAAGGCCCATCACCTCCGGCGATGGGTGGCTGGTGCGCTCAGAGCAACGCGGAACGACCCAGCTGGCTGTAGCGGCTTTCCTCGCGCCACCACGCCACCAGCGCACGCAGGTCTTCGGGCAGACGCTCGTACGCGTCACCGGTGATGCGCAGCGGTGGCTGCTGGGCATAGTTTTTGAAGTCGCGGAACCAGGGCCGGTTGAAGATCAGCGTCAGGATCGGGCGCACCGTGTCGGAACGATTGCCCAGGCCGCGGTGCGCGCAGCGGTAGTCGGTCAGCAGGCAAGAGCCCAGCGGCACCACCGGGTCTTGCGAGCCGCCCGCTTCGGCCTGCTCGGTGGGCAACAGATGGCTGCCCTTGTAGAAGCGTGTCGTGCCGGTGAATTCGTTCAGCGGCACCAGGGGAATGATGATCTGGGTGGCGAAGCACGGCAGGCCAAAGTGCCACTGCGTCTCCGGGAACAGGGCCGGGTGATCCTTGTGCAGGCGTTGATCGCGGCTGCCGGGCAGTGATATCACGGCGGTGTAGGCGCCCAGCACGCAGTCATCACCGAGAATCTTGCGGATGATCGGCAGCACCATCGGCGCCCCCAGAAGCGCGGGGGCGCCAAAGGTTTCATCGATGTCCACGGTGAGCATGTAGCGCTTGTCGCCCAGGCGCAGCGCGTCAGGGTGGTCGCCTTCCCGAAAGTAGGGCAGGTAGCGCTCGAAGAAGGTTTGCTGGATGCGCTCGATGGCTTCGGGGGCGAAGGCGTTGTCGACCTGCAGCGTGCCGTGGGTCTGGAACAGCGAAGTGCCCAGCGCCAGCAGTTCCGGCGCGACCTCGCCGCTGGCCCGGTCGGCAGCGGTGAAGCGCAGCACCGGCATGCGATCAGGCTGCTCGGCCGCGCTGCGCATGTGTTCCATGGACCGTGCCCGCGCAAGGCTGGCCTGCGCGGCACCCAGGCTCGGCTCCAGGGCCAAGGCGCGCTGCAGGTGCTCGGTGCTGCGCGCCAGCTGCAGGTCTTCCATCAGAACCGCGCCCAGCCCGGCATGCACTGGGGCGCTGTCGGGTTGCAGTTCGAGCGCACGTTCATACATCTCTGCGGCCGACTCCAGGTCGCCGCGCTTGTGCAGCACGAGCGCCAGGCGCTGCACCACCGCGGCGTCATGCGGGTGGCGCGCAGCGTCGTCCATCAGCAGATGCTGGGCCCGCTGGTATTCATGGTGGGCTTCATAGTCGGCCGCGAATTCGCGCGTCAGGCTGGCCTGGCGCACCGTCAGCAGGTCGCACACGTCGAGCAGGCTTTCGAGCCGTGCCAACAGCGTGCTGCGCACACCGGCGCGAGCGACGTCGCCTGGATAGCGGGCGAAGTTGACGATGAACTGGATCATTCCCGCGCACATTGCCGCAGGTAACAAGCGGCGCAGTGTGTTCGCGTCCGCGTAACCGCCCTGGGTCAGCACATCGATGTAGCCATGAAGCATCAACCCGTCCGGGGTGCCCGCGGCGGCTTGTGCGGCGGGGCTGCCGGACAACAGGATGGTCGGGATGGTGCAGCCGCTGAACAGTCCATGCAGCGACATGCCGGCAGGCGCGAGCATGGCGTCGTCCCAGTCGAGGAACACGCAGCTGTCATCAGTCAATATGGCGGCGTTGGGTGGGCGCAGGTCACCGTGTTCAAGCGTCAGCGGCAGGGCGGCGGCTTGCGCCAGGTACGGCTCCAGCAGCGAGCGGCGCCGCTGCAAGGCGCGCTCGAAACGCAGCGCCTGTTCACTGCCGATGAAGTAGTCCGCGTGCACCCCGCTGCCGGCCTGCGGCATGGTGGTCGGGCCAGGCTGCAAGAACGTTAACAACTGCCCCAACAAGGCGGCCGGGTCAGGCCGCGGCAGGCCGGCCAACACCTCGGGTGTCGCCGCGGCCTGCAACTGCATGCGGGCGAAGGCCTGGGCCAGTTCACGCAAGTCTTCGCTCGCAGATTCATAAGACAAGGTGGCGCCTTCATGCGCGGCCGAAAGCAGCCAGCCACGTTGCATGTCGAACGCCAACACCTGCGGAATGCGCGGCGTGAAATGCCTGGCCAGCGCCGCGATGGCCGGCAGCACCGCGCGTTGGTGCGGCGGCACGATCTTCAGGTAGGCCACCCCTTGCTTGCCGGTTAACCGGTGCGTGCGTGCCCAAGGGGCTTCGGTGACCAGGGCGCCGTGCTCGAAAGAGAAGTGTGCGTGCGCCCAGTGCTGCGCGTCGGCGTCAATGCTCTGAACGGATGCCTCATGGATGTTCATGATTTGGACCTTGCAGTGAGACGTGGTTTGATGCTTTGCATGCTGCCACGAAAGCGGACTAATGCACACACCGCATGCTTCCCCCTGTCGAGGGCGGAGCTTGGGATTGACGGCACGCGCGCGCCGCAATACCCCAAGGGCCGGGCTTGGCTAGTCAACGCAATGGGCATGGACGGGCGGGTGCCGAGTCACAACGCCACTCACAACGCCAATTGGCGGCTGTCGCTGCTGACGCGCAGGCGCAGCTCACGGCGCAGGCGCGGCATGCGCAGCTGGCACGTCAGCAGCGGGTCGTCGAAGTCGCGCAACAGCGGCGGCCGCGGCGCTTCGAAATACAGGTCGCTGTTGTCGACGATCTCTTCGGTGGCGGCCAGGCGCACCTCTTCGAAGGTGGCGCAGGTTTGAATCACACAAGGCACATGGCTGACACCCTGGGCCCGCAGCGCGTAGGCACGGTGGTGGCCGTTGTTGAGCACCAGGCGGCCGTTGTAGCGCACCGCGTTCAACAGGTTGGTGCTGTAGCCCACGCACAGCGCGACCACCTTTTGCACGTGGCCGCGCATCGCCAGGCCGCTGATTTGTGCCGCGTTCAACACCGTGGCGCCGAGATAACGCATGTCGTGGGCGTCAGCGATGAAACTGAACAAATCGTCGTCGCGCCCGGCCAGCTTCACGCTGGTTTGCGTGGGCCCCAGGGGCAGGCAAATCCTTGCCAACTGGCCAGGGGACGGGCGCTGCCCCGCGGCAACGCTGCGCACGGTGGCCTGCGTGAGCGTGTACTGCGACACCACCAGCCGCTCCAGCTCAACCATGCCAAAGGCCACCGGCACGTCGTTGAAGGTCTCACGAAAGGCGGGCAGCACCAGCAGCTTTGCCACGTGCGCCGCGGCGGCGGCGGGCAGTGGTTTGATTTGCGGCTGGTCGGCGGCGCCGGCTTGCTCCAGTGCCAGTTGGCCGTAGCGGGCTGCCGCGCCGCGCCAGAACTGCGTCGTGGCCGCCACATCCATGGCGGTGTTGTTGTCGGGGAACTGCTTGCACCACTCAAGGTGACTTGCCAGATGCCGCGGCCCCATCAGGCACAACTCGATCGGCCCGGGGTCCGTGGCTGCTGGCGCGCTGTGAGTGGGGGCGGGTCGGCGTGGGCTGGACATGTCGGATCGGCCTGTGCTGCTGCGAAGCGGGCCGGCATGATGACCGATTGCGTGCGGTGGTCGGTTGATGTCGAACGTTGTAACAACCGCCTGGCCGCAACTCGATGTGCCGGTATTTCTGGGCATACTTGTGGGCGCTTTGGCACTCGTTGGGGTGCTACTGTTCACCAGTGCGCGGGGTCTGGGCATTGACACACACAAGTGTGGCTGCCGAGCAGTGGCCGCGGCAACGCGGCCTTGATGCCAGGACACAGGCGATGCAATCCAATCCGTGGCCCGGCCGCAGGCCCGATGTGCGTGTGTTCGTGGGCGTCTGCGCCGCCAGCAGTGCCGGCCCATGGCATCGGCCAGCGGGGCGGCACACTCGGTGCCAATGGGTTCAAACAAGGCAATGAATCAAGACAGCCCGCTGTTCCGGCAAGAGGTGCTCGACGCCAAGCGACCGCAGTTTTACGGCGCCATCGTGCTCACGCCCAATGCATCGTCGCGCTGGGTCGCGCTGATTGCGCTGAGCGTGGTGATCGCGTTGATCGCGCTGATCGCGCTGGGCAGCTACACCCGGCGCTCCACCGTGGTGGGGCAATTGCACCCCAACCAGGGCCTGATTCGCGTCACCGCCAGCCAGGCCGGCGTGGTCGTCGAGCAGCATGTGCGTGACGGCCAGGAGGTCAAGCGCGGTGACGTCCTGTTCGTGTTGTCGGGCGACCGCATGGGGCCCGACACGCAGGGCTACCAGCGCGGCATTGCGGCGCAGATCGAGGCGCGACGCCGTTCGCTCGAACAAGACCTGAACCGGGTTGCGGCCAGCGAGGCGCAAGAGGCCGAGCAATTGCGCCGCCGTGCCGCCTCGCTGCGCGCAGAGCTGGAGCCGGTGTCGCGCCAGGCACAACAACTCAGCCTGCGCATCGGCGGCGCCGAAGACGCCGTGCGCCGCTACGAAGGCTTGTACAAGCAAGGCTATGTGTCGCGCGACGAACTGCTGGCCAAGGAGTCGGAGTTGACCGAATTGCGCACGCGGCTGCAGGGCGGCCGGCGCGATGTGATGGTGCTGGAGCGCGACCTGGCCGCCACGCAGCGCGACCTGGACACCCTGCGTACCCGCTTTGCCGACCAGCGCTCCGAGCGTCAGCGCTCGATCCTGCTGGCGCGCCAGGAGTTCACCGAGATCGAAGCGCGCCGCCGCGTGGTGGTTAGCGCGCCGGCCGACGGCAAGGTCACCCTGCTGCAGGGCGAGGTGGGCCAGAGCATCGAGCTCAGCCGGGCATTGGTGCACCTGATTCCGGCCACCACCAAACTCGAAGCGCGCCTGTACGCGCCCAGTCGGGCCACGGGTTTCGTGCAGCCCGGGGCCACCGTGCTGTTGCGTTACGACGCCTTCCCCTATCAAAAGTTCGGCCAACACGTCGGCAAGGTGGTGTCGATCTCCACGGCGGGCGTGGGTGCGGCCGAGATTCAGGGTTTTTCGCAGCGCCCTGAACTGGCCGGTGAGCCCTTGTTCACCATCACCGTCAGCCTGCCCGCGCAAACCATCAATGGTGCCGAGCGCGCGCTGCCCTTGCAGGCCGGCATGCGCGTGGAGGCCGACATGCTGCACGAGACCCGGCGCCTGTATGAGTGGATTCTGGAACCCTTGTTCGCAGCGCGCGCGCGCATGAACCAGGGCTGAAATGAAACACCCCCTACGCGCTTCGCGCGCCCCCTCAAGGGGGCAACGC
>JAYUHT010000232.1:0-14302 GCA_043766725.1 Burkholderiales bacterium
TAGGACAGCTCACCCATCAGCGTTGGGTGGCGCTGCAACAGCTCGCGCACGAGCGCCGGCGGCGGGCCCCCAATGCCAGTGTGCGCCCAGACCAATCGCGCCTTGGGAGCATGGGCCAGCAACCTGACCACGGCCACGTCATCCACATGCGCCAGCACCACCAGGCCGCGCTGTTCGGCCAGTTGCATCAGCTTGCGCGCCACCGGGCCGTCGGCGTTGGCGCTGTCGTAGAGATGGAATTCGCCGATGCCGCGATACGGCCCGGCCGGCGTGCCCGCCGCCAGTTCACGCAACACCATGTCGTGAATGGTCTCGTCGGCAAACCAGCCGCTGTAGTCGGCCCGGTTGCGATACAGCCGCACCAGCGGCACCACGGTCACGCCAGCAGCGCGCGTGGCCGCACCGGCTTGGGCCAGTGCCAAGGTGCCGGCGTTGGGCCGGCTGTTGGCCACGATGGCGCGCACGCCGCTGCGTTGCATGCGGGCCAACACGTCGGGCAACGGGTGCGGGCACGGCGCCGCGTCGGCGCAGGCTTCATCGTTGTAGTGCAGGTGGGCGTCGAACAAGGGCCCGGCATAGGGCGCGGCCATGGCCGCCGCTGCCGCCAGCGCCGCGACGAGGCTGGCCAGGCCCGCCAGCGCCCCGCGCTTCATGCTGCCGCCAGGCGGCGCTCGAGCAAGTCAAGCCGGTCTTGGCCCCAGAACAGCTCGCCCTCAACGATGTAGCTGGGCGCACCGAACACGCCCGCGGCCAACGCGCGCGCGGTGTTGGCCGCGTAGCGTTCCTGTGCAGCCGGAAGTTTGGCTTGATGAAGCCGCTGCGCATCGAGCCCGGCATCACGCAGCAAGGCCGCCAGCGTGGCGCCGTCGGCAATGTTCTGCTCGTGCACCCACACCGCGCGCATCACCGCGCCGGCCAGGTTCAGCGCAGCCTCGGTGCCGTCGTTCATTTGCAACGTGATGATCAGCCGCGCGGCTTCATCGGCCGCCACCGGGAAGTACTTCGGGTGCAGCGTCAGCGGCAAGCCCAGTGCCTGGCTGAAGCGCTTCAGATCCACCAGCCGGTAGGCCTGGCGTTGAGGCGCGCGCTTGGCCAGGGGCAGGCCGCCGCTGACCGGGAAGATTTGCCCCAGGTCGATGGGCAGCACCTCGATGCTGGCGCCAGCCGCATGCGCGATGCCGCGCAGCCGCTCATGGCCCAGGTAGGTCCACGGCGAATTCGGCGCGAAGTGGTATTCGATGTTGCGGCTCATCAGGCAAGCTCCATGCTTCGCATTGCGGTCAATTCGCCTTCGGGCGGCCGGTCAGGCTCATGAGCGATCCACGGTTGGGCGATGGCACGCAGTGTAGGAGTTCGGCCCGGCGCCCACAGCGGCAGATTCAGCTCGATGCAGGTGCCCTGGCCAGCGGCGCCGTGCGCGCGCAAGGCATATCAAGCAGTTGCCCGATGCGCCGCACCCATGCAGGGCGCGCGCTGACGCTGCGCTGGATGCACGCAGGGCGCCGGCGTGAATAAGTCACACCGCAGGCGCCTCGAATTCACCACTCTTGAGGCGACACAGTGCCTAACCTTGACTCGCTTGTCGTTCCCCGGTGCGGGTGCGACAACGCACCAACCAGGACACACCATGTTCGACCTCGTGCTCAACCAAGAAGCCCCCGCCCGCCCCGCGGCGCTGCCGTACCTTGGCCCGGAACGCCGAGGCGGCCCGCCAGCGGCACAGGCGTCCATCGCCCTGTACGCCAGCATGCTCGACGAGGTCGACTACGGCTTGCTCTTGCTCAGCCCGGCCGGCCAGGTGCTGCATGCCAATCACGCCGCACGCTGCGAGCTGGACGAGCAGCACCCGCTGCGCCGCCTGGGCGGCATGTTGGGCGCGCGGCTGGGGCGCGATGTGTTGCCGCTGCACGATGCGCTGGCCGCGGCGCAGCGTGGGCTGCGCCGTCTGCTCACGCTGGGAGAAGGCACGCAGCAAGTCAGCGTGGCGGTGGTGCCGCTGGCCGTCGGCGCGGGGCCCACCGGCCACGCCACGCTGGTGGTGCTGGGCAAGCGGCAAATGTGCGAAGGCCTGTCGGTGCAATGGTTCGCGCGCGGGCACGCGCTCACGCAAACCGAAACCCGCGTGCTTGAAGCCTTGTGTGCAGGCGTGGCGCCCAGCCTCATCGCCAAGCAGCATGGCGTGGGCATGGCCACCGTGCGCACGCAGATCGGCAGCATCCGAAACAAAACCGGCAGCGCCAGCATCCGCGAGCTGGTGCGCATGGTGGCCGTGCTGCCGCCCCTGGTGAGCGCGTTGCGTGACCCTGGCAACACCCCCACCCCGCATTGGGCGCACGCCGCGTAAGCGCGGCGGCGCGCGGGCTCAGAGCCTGTGCATGAATCCGGCGCACGAGCGGGCGCGCCGGACTTGTTCACAGGCTCTTCAGTCCAAATGCGAGTGCGCGATGCGAGGTGCGAACAAATGACAGCCGGCGCGCCCCAAGTGCAGTGAACGCAACGGTTAACATCCGCGCGCCATGCAGCGCGCAGACGTCGACCCCATCACCATTGCCCCCCTTACGCCGCACCTGCGCGACCTGGCGCGGCGCGGCGAACTGCGCCGTTACCGCAAGAGCACCTTGCTCATTCAAGAAGGCGACTTTGGACAAACGCTGTACATCATTCTTGAAGGCCAGGTGCGTGCCTTCGCCTCAGGCGACAAGGGCCGTGAGATCACCTACGGCGAATACGGTGCCGGCGAATACATGGGCGAGCTCAGCCTTGATGGCGGCCCGCGTTCTGCCAGCGTCGAAACCCTGAAAGCCACGCTGTGCGCGGTGATCACGCGCCAGACCTTGCAGCAGTTCATCGCCGACGTGCCCGAGTTCGCCTTCGAACTCCTGGCCAAGGTGATCCGCCGTGCCCGCCACGCCACCACGAATGCCAAACATATGGCGTTGCTCGATGTCTATGGCCGCCTGGCCCTGTTGCTCGAAGGCCTGGCCCACCCGGGCCCCAACGGCACCCGCGTGATCGAACCTTGCCCCACGCAAGACGACATGCGCAAACGCCTGGGCTGCTCGCGCGAAATGATCTCGAAGTTGCTCAAGGGCCTGAAGCAAGGCGGCTGGGTGCTCGACGAAGGCAACAAGACGCTGGTGTTGATGAAGGCGCTGCCGCCGGGGTGGTGAGGTCCGAGCCCAGCCTTGGAAATGAATCAAGGACGCAACGCCGCTCCTTGCCGATGGTCAACACCACCGGATCGGGGCGGTGGTGGCAGCCTGCCGGTATTCACCAGCGCACGCACCAACAGCGGTGCCGCAAAACTCGTTCCACTGACCCTGGCGGTCTGACCCGACAGATTTCCACGCACCGTCACCCCCGGTAGGGCCCGGCTCGAATCCGCAGGTGCGAGTACGTCTGCATAGGCCCGCGAACCAGCGTCGAAACCTGCTGCGCTGTAGGAGCTTGGCGGCATCCCGCGCGCAAACACAACACAGCCGCCGACAGCCACAAAGCGTCCGTCGGCACGCTGCAAACAGGCCAAGGCGCTGAGCGCACCGGCGCGGCGAATGTTCGAGTGGCCGTGATCGATTTCGGCGCGCCGCAGAAAGCGCTTCGGGTTATGTGACTCATCCCAATCAATAAAGGCCGCCTGCCAGCCGCGACGACCAGCGCCAGGATTGCGTTGGTTGCGACTGATCCAAAATTTGACCGCTTGGCTCGTTGGTTGAGTGCCCGAGATGCCCTGTAATTCCAGAATCCAGCGCCCAGCCTGCGCCGCAACGTGGTTGCTCGCCGCCACAGCCGTTGGTGCAAAAGCTAACAATCCGAGCACTTCCTGGCCGGCTGGCGCACGGGGCAACACAACCCCGCATCGCGGTGTACCCAGTTGACCCGTCAGCCCAAACGCCTCACCCAGCCGCACCAATTGGGTTTGCCCACCAGGCGCCGTGACCTTCAATGCCGCCGTTGCAGGGAGCCCCGAAGGCCAAGCCACGGTGACGTATTGCGGCATCTCACTGCTGGGCGGAATGAATAAAACGGTTCGTTCATCTTCGCCCCGCAATACGGCGTGGCGCTGCTCTTCGTTTGTGTTGCCCACTGGAACGACCACCCACATTTCAAGGCCCAGCTTGTCGCGTGCGTGATCGATCCAGCCACTAACTGCTCGGTGCAGCAGCGAGCCGCCATCGTGCAGGCCGCGGCTGGTGCCGCTGCTGATGTTGATGACCACGCGCTGGGTCTGGCCAGGCGTGGCATGGGCCATGATGAACCGGATGCCGTCGATCACATGCCGGGTCAGTGCAGCACTGGTCGAATCCTGCACGCCGGCCTTCGGGAGCTGAACGAAGACCAAATCAGCAGCGTCAATGTTGCGCGTGTCGCGATCCCATTGCGGCACTTGTCCCGGCAGCGCGCACAGGGCGCCCCCTAGCACCGGTCGGGCAAAGAGCTGCGACAACACGGCTGCGCCGTGGCTGTAGCGCTCGCGCAGGGCACGGTATCCCGCCGCGCTGTAGCAACGCTCTTCATCGACAAAACCATCGGCTTGAGTGGCTTGGATGATGAGGGCGTTCATTTCATCCCGATCAATGGCGCAGCCATAGTCGAGGCCGGTTGGCACGTATCCGCCCTGCCCGATAAATGCAGGTGCATCGTCTTGATCCCAAATGGCCGCCACCCTCGTTCCGCCGCCGCTTGCGGCGCGAAACATCCTGGATGCGTACGGGCAGCCACTGTCGATCACGCCGACCAGCGTTTCGGCAAGGCTTGGCTTGATGCGGCGTTGAGCCACCTGTTTCTGAGCAGCAACGCGGTTGGGCGCGGTCCGCTCAGGGACGACTGGTTCAGCCAGCTCCAGGTGGGCAAAATCGGCCGCGCGGCGCAGCCAGTCATTGGGCGTTAACCACAAGCTCACAAAGCGCTTGTCGGGGGGCGCCCCTGGCGTGGCCAACTCCGCCGCAAACCATGCGCCAAAGCCTGATCGGCGGGTTTGCGACTCGTGTTCTCGATAGTTTGTGGCATCAGCCCAGACCCACATGGGGTCGATGCCCGTCATGCTGGCCTTGACACCAAAGCGTCCTGCCGACAGCGGCGCCCAATGATCGAATGCGCTCATGGCCGCTACTTTCCAAACGGCAACTTCAGGCCTGCTAGCTCGTTACGCGCTGCGTCCCATAGCGGTTTGAGCAAATTGGTGCCGGCCGATTTCGGCGCCAGGCCTTTGATGGGCTCATAGAGATAGAAGGCAGGGCGGCCCACCCGCTCCATGATGTGTTGGCTTTCCGGTTCAAACTCCTCGTCACCGCCAAACTTCTCACCATTGAAAACACCGTGATGCACGGGCGGCTCGGGGTCGGCAGCAGCAGCACCACCACAACAATAGACGAAGTAGCGACCCAGCACCGTGCCCAACATCCTGCCGGCCACGTTGTCCACCGGAAAGTGCACGCCCGCCACCACCCGATTGACCGATATCCGCGCTGCAATGCGCCTGAACTGACGCTGGATGTTTTGGTGAAGTGGTTTGTCGCGCCGCACGTTCAGCAAGGCTTGCAAAACTTCACGAATCACATAAGCCTCTACGCAGTGCCCGCTGGGCAACGCGCCGTGTCCAGGCGTGGTGATCATGGGTTGTACCTGGGGCGAAAGGTCGATGGGGCGCCAACACGCCAGTTCGTGCTTGAAGCGCATCTCGACGAACATGGCCAATTGAATAGCGGCATCCAGAATCTCCCGAGTGTTGCGCAGGCGATCCGTCTGGACGGGAATGATCGAGCCCCAAAAGGCATAGGTGTTGCCGATCTGCGCCAGGATTTCCGAGCATCTCTCCTCGCGCAGATCAGCCCAGTCCAGCACCTTCGTGAGTTGGGACTCGAATACGGCGCTCGAAGGGCGCACAAGCGTTGCCAGACGCATGCGCGCTGGGCGCGCGCCGGCTGGCGGCACACCCTTGCCAGGAAAATCGGCGCTCAAGGTGACGCTGAAGTTGCCTCGTTGCCACGGTGGCAATTTGCCGACCGGGTCTCCAACCGTGGCCACTGCGCTCGTGCCATCGTAGGTATGGAACGCCAGGCCACTCATCAGCGACTGCGCGCACAAATAGCTGCGCACCCAGGGTTCCCAGCGGTGGATGTGGTTGTGGAGAGCGCCACTTGTGCGCTCCGGCAATTCCCAGAATATGTCGTCACCGGGGTCAATGCAGGCGGCCCTCTGGCGATTCATGGCCTCGCAAATCAGCGGGGTGGCGTACCCGTCCCCTAGGCTGTTAGCCGTGGCGCCACCTGTGGCCCCACCCGTTGCTCCACCTGTTGCCCCGCCTGTTGCCCCACCGGTTGCTCCGCCTGTTGCCCCACCGGTCGCTCCGCCCTCAATGCTCATGTCGTTCTCCCGTGTTGTGCCGGCAGACAGCTGCCACTACCGAGTGATGCCGGCCTTGCGCAACGCCGAGGCCCAGCGACGCCGCATAGCCTCGCCGCCCGTTGGCGCCTTCGAGATGTATTCGGCCAAGGTAAAACCCGGTTGCAGTTCGAGCAGGCGTGCTGCCGTGCGTCGCGCGTCATCCAACGCGCCGAGGTGCACCTGGGCAATGGCCAGCGCGCGCAGGGTGGGCAGGTGGCGTGGATCCTTGCTCAACGATAGTTGCGCCAATTCCTGCGCGTCTTCAAAACGACCCGCTGCCACCGCGGCGCTGGCACCGAGACTGTCGAAGTAGTGCTTCAGCGGATCCAGCGGCGAGAGGTTCCGAGCGCGCATGACACTCTGCCACGACCCTTGGCCATCACCGAGAAAGCTGTCGAGCGTGGCCTTGACCAACCAGACCCAGGGCTCGTTGGGGTTGGTCGCGATGGCCGGGGCGAGGCTGGCCTGCGCTGCGGCCAGGTCGCGTCCGATATGGCAATGCACAAACGCCGCCATGGCCATGGACATGGCCGAGTCGGGGTCAAGATCAAGCGCGCGCTGGGCATGGGCCATGGGCCTTCGTACATCCGTCTCGCTGCCTGGCAACCAGCCCTTGGTCACCTGCAACACGTGCCATTTCGCCAACCACGCCTGTGGCTCGCTGGCCTTTGGGTGGCGTTGCGCGAGATGTTCCAGCATCTCGAACGCGCGTGAGAAGTCAGCTTTCGACTGACGGTGCATCAGGTGAATGGCGGCAAACCGCAAGGCTTGGCTATCCAGGTTTGGCAGCGGCGTGACGGCCATTTTCTTCAGTGCGTGGCAATGCAGGTTGTCCACGATCGCCTGCGCAATGCCTGGCGTCACATGCTCGTCAGGCGCCAAAAGGCCAGCCGGCGAAAACACGAAGGTATCGGCCCAAACCATCTGCATCGTGGCCGCGTCAATCAGCTCGATAAACAGCTGCCGGCCCTTCGCAACGCGGTGCACCCTGCCGCAGGCCAGGTAGGTTGCAGCAGTCAGTGTTGTGACGTTCGACGCGTCCAGGGCCCGCACCTTGAACTGCTCAGACGACAGGCGGGAGATCACGCGCAAATCGGGCGACCGCGAGAGCCGAGTAAGCAACACATCCCCAAGTAAAGCTGCCACGGTGTTGTCTGAAGCTGATGCAGACGCGGCTGCCAGCGGCAGCAAGGCGATGCAGTGCTGCTGTGTTGGCTGTGGCAGATGTTGCGTCGGTGCGCACATCGACGTTTGCGCTGCCGGGCCGCAGGGCTGCGTGGTGGCAGGCGACAGATTGAAAACCTGTACCGGCTCGTCAAAGTGCTTCAGGAAGCAATGCCCGGCATCTTGCAGGAATGCGTCGACCCCTGGGAGCAGATCGTCAACAACATCGCTCGTGCAGGACACGCCGCCAGGAGATGCGATCTGGGCAATTCGAGCCGCGACGTTGACACCATTGCCATAGACGTCCAACTCGTCAGCCACGATCTCGGCGACATGCACCCCTGCGCGCAGCAACATGCGCTCCCCCAAGGCGTGCGCCGAGTCCAAGCGGGAGATGCAACGTTGCATCTCAAAGGCCGCTGCCACCGCGCGCGGTGCGTGTGCAAACTCCAACAACATCCCATCCCCCAAACTCTTAACGAGCCGCCCACCATGCTTCGGCAGGACCTCGCTGCGCACTTCGGCCACGAAACGCCGCCAGCGGTCGATGACGTCGGCCTCGTTGGCCTGCATCAAACGAACCGACTCCACGACATCCACCACCACGATGGCGCGGCGCGTGCGTTGCAGCTCGGGCCAGACCGTCTCCCCCGTGATGGGCGTGCTCATGCTCTTTCAGCTTGTTGTGTTTGGCATCCTCATTCTGGTGGATGGGGGCAGGCGCCACAAGCCGCACAACACAGCGGCATCACGCAGCCGAACCACAGACTGCATCACACAGACTGCATGACACACCTGCATCACGCAGCCGCAGCACGCGCGCGCTGTCAGCGCCGCCGCTCAGTGGCCGGTGCCGGCGCTTGCTGTTCGGGCGGCGCAAAGCGCTGTTCGGGGCGCGGCGCGCGCGCATACAAGGGCTGCACTTTGGGCAGGCTGGCCTCGATGTCTCTGATGCGCGTGGGCCCGGTCGGGTGGGTGGACAGGAACGCCGGCGGCGCACCCTTGGACGCCGCACCCATCTTGTTCCACAGGCTCACGCCGGCCGCCGGGTTGTAGCCGGCACGGGCGGCCAGCTCCATGCCCACCAGGTCGGCTTCGGTTTCGTCTTCGCGGCCAAATTTCAGTTGCAGCAGCTGGCCACCCATGTCGGCGGCGGCGCGACCCAGGCCACCCAGGCCGAGGATCGCGGCGCCGATCTCCAAGCCACCACGCGTGGCCATGTTCTTGCCGATGCGTTCGCGCGCGTGTTCGCGCAGCGCATGCGCCATTTCGTGGCCCATGATCATGGCCACTTCATCGTCGTTGAGTTGCAGTTGCGACAGGATGCCGTGGAAGAAAGCGATCTTGCCGCCGGGCATGCAAAAGGCATTGATCTGCTGGCTGCCGATGAGGTTGACCTCCCATTGCCATTCGCGCGCCCGCGGGTTCCATTCCTCGGTGAACGGGATGATGCGTTTGGCAATTGCGCGCAGGCGCATTACCTGGGGGTGGTTGTCCGGTGCAAGCGCGCGCTTTTGTTGCGCCTCGCGTTCAAGTTGCACGTATTGCTGCGCCGCGGCACGCTCGATTTGTTCGGCCGAGACGAATTTGGTGAAGCCTGATTTCGGGCCCACATCCACGCCTTCACGGGCCAGCACCGGTGTGGCCAACAGGTGGCTGAACAGGCCGCCGGCCAGCGCCACGCCGAAGCGCCGCCGGGCCTGCCCGCCACGGCTGCACGCGCAGGCGCAATGCGGCGCATGGCGCAGGGCATCGCCAGGGCTGAAACCTGCTGGGTTGTAGCTCGTCTTCATGACTTCGTTTCCTCCAAGGCCACGATCGGCGTGCGCAAGGCCCACAGCATGATGAGCGCAGGCAGCGCCAACACGGTGCTGATGATGAAGAACAAGGGCCATCCTATCGACTCCGCCAGCACGCCGGCCAAAGGCCCCACCCAGACGCGGCCCACCGAGGCAAAGGCTGACAGCAGCGCAAATTGAGTCGCCGTAAACCGCTGGTTGCACAGGCTCATCAGGAACGCTAGGAACGCCGCGGTGCCCATGCCACCCGAGAGGTTCTCGAACGCGATCACCATCAGCAGCCCGCCGTCAACAGGCGTGGCCTGGGCCAGCTTGACGAAGCCCCAGTCGAAGGCCGGCAGCGTCAGCCCCGGCAGCAAGCCCTTGCCGCTGACGGCCAGCCACCAAAAGCCCATGTTGCTGGCCATCTGCAGCACGCCAAACAGCAGCAGCGCGCGCCACAGGCCCAGGCGCAACATGAGCAAGCCGCCGAGCAGCGCGCCGGCAATGGTGAGCCACAGGCCGATGATCTTGTTCACCACGCCGACCTCGGCCTGCGCGAAGGCCATGCTCTTGAGCAGGAACGGCGTCATCAGCGAGCCGGCAAACGCATCACCCAGTTTGTACAGAACGATGAGCGCCAGGAAGGCCCAGGCGCCGGGCTGGCTGAAGTAGCTGGCCAGGCCGTTCAACAGCGTTTCAAAGCGCGCCTTGCGCGCGGCCCAGGCGGCTAACGGTAGCGTCAAGCCAATGCCCAGCAGCAGGGTGAGCAGGTCGACCCAGCGCCCGCGCAGCGCCTGGCTCAAGCTGCTGTCGGCCAGCAACGGCCCCAGCAGCGCGGCGGCAAGCGGGCGGCCAAACCGCTCGGTCAAGAGGAAGCCGGCCACCACGGCGGCCACCACGGCCAAGAAACCCAGCACATCGTTTCGCGCCACGCTGGTGGGTGCCACGGCCTGGCTCAGCTTGGGCAGGGCCACGGCGCAGAACACGGCCAGCGCCACCATCAAGCCGGCCATGAAGCGATAGACATCGGGCCAGTTCCAGCCGCCGCCCTGCGCCGGGTCGGCCCAGATGAAGGCGATGCCGCCGGAAAGGATCATGGCCAGCCGGTAGCCCATGACGTTCAGCGATGAACCCAAGCCGCGTTCGGCAGCGGGCAGCAAGTCGGTGCGGTAGGCGTCGATCACCACGTCTTGCGACGCCGACAGGAACGCCACCGCCACCGCCAGCAGCGCGAAGGCGCGCGTGGCACCGCTGGGCGAGGTGCCGGCCAGCAGCCACAACGCGCCGGCCAGTGCGAGCTGGGTGGCCACCACCCAGCCGCGGCGCCGGCCGAGCAGCGGCAGCTCGAAGCGGTCCATCAGCGGCGCCCACAGGAACTTGAAGGTGTAGGGCAGGCCGACCAGGCTGAGGAACCCGATGGTCGCCACATCCAGCCCTTCGGCGCTCAACCAGGCCTGCATGGCCTGGCCGGTGAGCGCCAGCGGCAAGCCCGAGGCAAAACCCAGGGCGACGACAACCACTAACCGGTAGCTGCGCGCGACAAAGTTGGGCGCAGGCGCGGCTGCAGCAAGGGTGGGCATGCGCGGGATTCTAGGCAGGGCATGTTGTGACCCGCGGCACGCTGCGTGCCACCGCAACCCTCATTGCCCCGCCTTGGCCCCTTGCTGATAGATGGCCTCGGCCAGGGCCAGCAACTGCTCGCGCGGCAGCGGGCCGACCAGCGCGTAGCCGGTCGCGCCGTCGACCCAATAGAACAGGCTCAGCTCGCCCACGCGCTCGAAGCGGAACGCCGCGAGCGTGCCCGCTTCGGGCTTGCGCAAGTACACGGTGACGCGCTGGCCGGCGCTGTTTTGATACATGAGCTGCGCACCCGGCGCCGAGCCATCGGGCAGCAGGCGCCCGCCCACAAGCTGGAAGCCCTGGGCTTGCAGGTTGAAGGTTTTGACCGGCGCGGCCAGGCGCTTGGTGAGCCAGCGCGCGAGGTGTTCTTCCTGCGCCCGGTTCTGCGCCGCGTCGCCCTCCGCCACGTTCACTTCCACCGGGTGGCGCACTTCGGGCACGTACACGGCGTGCGCGGCGGCGGCGCGTTGCACCCAGGGCGCCGGCGCACCGGCAGCCAGCTGGCCCGCATGCAGGCGCGGCCCCAGCCAGGCGCCGATCACGCCCCCAGCCAGCAGCAAACCGCTGGCTGCAGCGGCCATGGCCCAGCGCGGCCAACCTGGGCCATTCGCCGCCCCGCCGCGGCCCAAACCCAACACCTGCCGCTGCAGCGCTTGGGGCAGCGGCTCATGCAGCAACGCGGCAAACTGGTCGCGCAGCGCCTGCCGGTCGGCCTGCCAGGCGCGCACGCGGGCCGCGTCTTCAGGGTGCTCGCGCAGCCAGGCTTCAACGCCGGCGCGTTGCTCGGGCGTGCCTTCGCCATCGAGCCAGGCGCTCAGCGCTTGGTCGCGGGTGGCCGGGTCTTGGGCGTTCATCAGATGACCCGGTGCAGCTTGGGGTGGGCGGCGCTGGCGCCGCCATCGAGCCAGCCGCGCAACTGCGCACGCGCACGGCAAACGCGCGACATCACCGTGCCCACGGGGATGCCCAACACGTCGGCGCACTCGGCGTAGGTGAGCTGCTCCACGCAGACCAGCAGCAGCGGCTCCACTTGCTCGGGGCGCAGCCGCTTCAGCGCGGCCAGCAAATCCAGCCGCAGGCCGACATCGACACCCGGGTCGCCACCGCGGCGGTCTTGTTCGCTTTGCAGGTCTTCGGGTGCCTGCGCCGACGTGCGCGCTTCGCGGCGGCGCCAGTCTTGCCAGGCGTTGTGGGCGATCGAGAGCAACCAGACCACGATGTCGCGGCGCTGGTCGAACTGGTGCCAATGGGTCAGGGCGCGTTCCACGGTGTTTTGAACCAGGTCGTCTGCCTCGCCGGGCTCATGCGCCAAGGTGCGCGCGTAGCGGCGCACGCGGGGCAGGGCCGCCAGCAATTGCTGGCGAAAGGCGGCCGGGGCAGGATTCACTGGCAAGGTGTACGTATAAGTGGAGCGCGATATTCCAGCAACTTGCTCATGGCCGGCGCTGCGCAGTGTCGACGTCCACGCGATGCCACCATTCCTGCCAGAACAGCGGGCGGCGGTAGCCCGCCAGCCACGGGTGCCACATGTCGGCGTAGAGCTGGTGCACGTGGAGCTTCATGGGCATCCACACCGCGGCCATGCGCCGCGCCTGGTCGAACAAGGCCTCACGTTCCGGGCCGTCGGGCATCACCGCCATGCGGTCATACAGGGCGTCGAATTCGGCATTCTTGAAGCGCGCCATGTTTTGCCCGCCCGTCATGGGGCCATACATGCGCATCAAACTACCCTGTCCGTCAGACGCGGCCGCTGAAGAACCCACCCGCCACATCATGTACCTGCCCGCGCGCGCCGCCTTCAGGTTTTCGGGCCACTTGGCGGGCACGAA
Source organism: Burkholderiales bacterium (assembly GCA_043766725.1). GTDB lineage: Bacteria > Pseudomonadota > Gammaproteobacteria > Burkholderiales > Burkholderiaceae_C > Rubrivivax. The sequence goes on from JAYUHT010000232.1 coordinate 12,779, forward strand.
CTTGATGCGGATGCCCAGCACCTTCATGTTCTTTTCCCACAGCTCGTCGAGCTGGCGGCTGCGCTGGTCGGGCTGGGTGTTCATTTCCAGCAGCAGCGGGGCACCGCCCGGCAGGTCGCGCCAGCCGTCAGCGTCTTGGTCGGTGTAGCCAAACATGTCGAGCAAGGCCTTGGCGCGGGCCGGGTTGAATTCGCTCATCTCGCTTTTGAACGCGGCGTCGTAGCCGCTGGTGTGCGGCATGGTCGGCCCCTGCGCCGGAATGGCCATGCCGCGGCGCGCCAGGCGGATTTCGCTGTCCACGTCCACCCCCAGGCCGATGGCGCGGCGCAGCGCCACCTTGTCGGGCGTGTAGCCACCGACCAGCGCGTTGTCCATGTTGAACAGGGTCATCTGGATGTCGGAGCGCAGCACGCGCCGCCCGGCAATGCCGCGCTTGGCCAGGTTGGGCGCGACCTGGCCATGCGGCATGGCCACGTTGATGAAGTCGGCAGGCACCTCTTCGATCAGGTCGCTCTGCGCGTTCAAGAACGACAACCAGCGCGGCTGCGACTCTTCGATGATGGCCACTTCCACCCGGTCCACCATCGGCAGCTTGCGGCCCTTGAAGCGCTTGAGCAGGGTCTGGCCCTCGATGTCGTCGGCCGTGGGCTCGGCGTCGTACAGCATCTCGCGGAACTCGGCGTTGCGCTCCAGCACGATGAGCGAGCTGCGCCGCCACTGCACCAGCCTGAATGGCCCCGTGCCCACTGGGTGCGCGGCGAGCTTGTCGCCATAGAACTCCACCACTTCGCGCGCCACGGCGCCGAACAGGTCGCTGGCGGCCAGGTTGTTCTCGGCAAAGCGCGGCCGCGGCTCAGCGATCTTGTATTGAACCGTGTAGCGGTCAAGGGCACGCACGCCCTCGATCTCCCGGTCGTAGTCGAACGGCTTCTTGCTCGCCAGGGCCTGCTTGAACAAATCGCTCAAGCCCAGGTAGTTCACCGCTTCAACCGTCGTCCACACCGGGCTCTTCACCGCCGGGTCGGCAAAGCGTTTGAGGCCGTAGACATAGTCCTGCGCCACCAGCTCGCGCTTCTTGCCCTTGAACGCCGGGTCGTCGGCAAAGAAGATGCCGGGGCGGATTTTCACCGTCCAGGTGCGAAAGTCTGCCGAGTGTTCGGGCATGCCCGCTGCAGTAAGCGGTTTGATCTTCACCGGCCGCGCCAGGTGGTCGTATTCGTACAGCGCCTCGAAGATGTGCGGGGTGACGGTGCGCGAATACAGGTCGTTGATCTGCGCCGGGTCAAAGCCGGTTTCAGCCACTTTGAAGGCCAGGCGCAGCACTTTTTGCGCCGACGCGGCGGGTGCGGGCGGCGTGGGCGAAGCGGGTGGCGCCTGCGCGAAGGCCGGCGCCACGAGCAGCACCAGCCACGCAGAAAGTTGAATCAAACGTTTCATGGGCCGCGGCGCCGTTTCAATTCGTTGGTGTCCACATCCACGTACTTCCAGAAATCGCGCACATAGATGTTGCGGTGGTAGCCTAGT
>JAYUHT010000233.1:0-5399 GCA_043766725.1 Burkholderiales bacterium
TCAGGCTCATGAGTTGGATGCTGTTGGCCGCGTTGTTCGTGGGTAGCCTGGTGGCCGCCCATGCGCTGTCTCCCGCCGTGGCACTGGCCCTGGCCGTCACACTGGGCGCCTGGGCCTGGCAGCGCCAGCAGGCGCGGCTCGATCAGCTTGAAGCGCGCTCGCGAGACGCGCTGCCGGGCACCGCACCCGCAGCGCCGGCCAGCACCGCCGCGGCGCCGGAAGAGGAAGCCGCTGCGATTGCGCCTGAAGCCCAGGCGCCACTCCTGCCCGTGGCGTTCGCGGCGCCGGAGGCTGAAGCGCACAGCGCCGCAAGGGTTGCGCAGCAACCCGAACCCAACGCCACGCCGGCTCCAGGCTTGGTTGCGGCCACGACACGCAGCGAAGACACCAGCGCCGCCACCACCAGTTCGCTGGGCGCCACGCTGAAGGCCTGGGTGCTGGGCGGCAACACCATCGTTCGCCTGGCGGTGTTGATCCTGTTCGTGGGCGTGGCTTTTCTCGTCCGTTATGCCGCCGACCATGCCCTGCTGCCCATCGAGCTGCGCCTGGCCGCCGTGGTGCTGGGCGGCATGGTGGCCGTGGGCATTGGCTGGCGGCTGCGCCACAGCCGGCGCGACTACGCGCTCACCCTGCAAGGCGGCGGCATCGGCGTCATCTACCTGGTGTTGTTCGCCGCGCTGCGCCTGTACGGCCTGCTGCCGCCGGGCCTGGCTTTCGCGTTGCTGGTGGCGCTTTCGGCCTTGACGGCCGTGCTCGCCCTGGGGCAAGACGCCATGGTGCTGGCCGTGGTGGCCTTTGCCGGCGCGTTCTTGGCGCCGGTGCTCACCTCCACCGGCCAGGGCAGCCATGTGATGCTGTTCAGCTACTACGGCGTGCTCAACCTGGCCATCGCCTGGCTGGCGCAGCGGCGCACCTGGAAACTGTTGAACACGGTGGGCTTCTTGTTCACCTTTGGCATCGGCCTGGCCTGGGGCCTGCGCAACTGGCAGCCCGAGTTGCTGGCCAGCACCGAGCCCTTCCTCATCGCGCACCTGCTGCTGTATTTGTTCATCACCGTGCAGTACAGCAAGCAGCTCGCTGCCCTGGCGCCGCCGCGCCTGCCCATCGTCGACGGCAGCTTGCTGTTCGGCGTGCCCATCGCCGCCTTCGGCATGCAAGCGGCCATGGTGCGCCATCTCGACTATGGCGTGGCCATCAGTGCTGCGGTGTTGGCCGGCGTGTACCTGCTGCTGGCGCGTTGGCTGTGGCAGCGCCTGGGCGAGCGCATGCGGCTGCTCACCGAAGGCATGCTGGCGTTGGGCGTGGTCTTCCTGGCCTTGGTGGCACCTTTGGCGCTGGATGAACGCTGGACCGCCGCGGCTTGGGGCCTGCAAGGCGCTGGCGTGGCCTGGGTGGCATTGCGCCAGCGCCGCGCCGTGGCGCTGGGTTTGGGGCTGCTGCTGCAGTTGATGGCGGCGGTGCAGTTCTGGGGCCAGGCCGGGCGCACCAGCGGCGCGCTGTTCCTGGCCAATGCGCACCTGGCCGGCGCCTTGCTGCTGGCCGCCTCGGCGCTGTTCACCGCGCGGCAATTGCAGCACGCCGCGGCGGCTGCACCGGGTGAGCCCCTGCGCGGCATGCAGCGCCTATTCAAGCCGCTGTTGTTGCAACGCTTGCATGACGTCGCCTTGGGCCTGGGCTTGCTGCACGCCTTCGCCGGCCTGAGCACGGAGCTGGCCTTCGCGCCCTTTGTGCATCCGGGCCCGGGCGAACGCAACGCCTTGCTGCTGGCAGGCTTGGCGTTGGCCCTGGAATGGGCGCAGCAGCGCCTGGCCTGGCCGGCACTGCGGGTCGCGGCGCGCGGCGCCATGGCCGCAGCTTTGGTGGTCGTGAGCTTCAGCGCGATGTTGGCCTGGCCGCACTTTGGATACACGAGCGACCAAGCGGGCTTGTGGCCGCACTACCTTGATGGCGCCTTGCTCAGCGTGGCTGTGCTGCTGGCCGCCGCGTTGTGGTTGCTGCACCGGTTGGACACATCCGCCCGCACCGCCCACACCAGTCACGCGGCCGAACACTGGCTCTGGCATGGCACCGCGCTGTTGCATGCAGCGCTGCTGGCGCACGCCGTCGGCGCCGCGTTCATCAACCGCCACCAGGCCTGGACGCCCAGCCTGGCCCTGGCCGCGCCGCTGGCCTTGATGCTGTGGTTCCTGGCGCGCCAGCGCGCCGGCCAGTGGCCCAGCGCGCAGCACCCGCGGGCCCTGCAGTGGGGCCTGGCCTGGCCGCTGCTGGGGCTGGGGCTGCTGTGGCTGCTGGCAGTGAACCTGCATGCCGATGGCGCCATGCAGCCGCTGCCCTACTTGCCGCTCGTCAACCCGATCGACCTGGGCCATGCCTTGCTAGCGCTGTATGCCTGGCGGCTGTGGCGCAGCACCGAGCGCCCGGCCTTCATCGCACCCAAAGTGATGCTGGCCGTGGGCGCGCTGGCCGGCTTTGTGTGGCTGAACTCGATGGTTGTTCGCAGCCTGCACCATTGGGCCGGCACGCCGCTGTGGCTGCACGGTGCCTGGCAGGCCGGCGCGGTGCAGACCGCCTTCACCATGCTGTGGAGCCTGTGCGCTCTGGCCACGATGTTCATGGCCACGCAGCGCCAATGGCGCGTGGGCTGGATGGCAGGCGCCGCGCTGTTGGGCGCGGTGGTGCTGAAGCTGGCGCTGGTGGACTTGTCGCACACCGGCGCGCTGTTGCGCATCGTTTCGTTCATCGGCGTGGGCTTGTTGATGTTGTTGATCGGCTACCTCTCGCCCTTGCCACCGGCGCGCAAGGAGGCCCTATGAAAACGAGCCTGGGCTTGGCCGTGGCGCTGCTGCTGGTGCAGCCGGCGCCGGCGCGTGCCGCCGATGTCGACACCATCACCCTGTACACCACCACGGCGAACGTCACCCCGCAAGGCAGCGACGCCTTGCAGCGGCTGCGCCTGCCATTGGCCGTGTTGCAGCAGTCGCGCAGCACCGGCTTGGCCGACGTGCGCCTGTTCGACGCCAACGGCAAACTCGTGCCCCTGGCCTGGGCATCGGCACCCTTGGTGGCACAGGTGCCGCCCCGCATGCAGGTGTTGCCGCACTTCGCCTGGCCCGCCGCCGAAGGCCAGGCCGTGGCGCCTAACCTGAAGCTGGAGTGGCGCAGCGACGGCACGGTGTTGAAGGTCGAGCAAGCCGGTAGGCCGGACAGACCGGACAGACCGGGCCAGCCCGAAGCCGCCGCGACACAAGTTTGGTTGATCGACCTGAAGCCGCTGGGCGAGGCGCAGCCGCCGCAGGCCTTGACGCTGGAGTGGGCGGCGCCGGGCGCGACCGGCCTGGTGCGCAACGTTCGGGTTGAGTCAAGCACCGACGTGCAGGCCTGGCGCGCCGCTGGCCAGGGCGTGTTGGTGGAACTGGCCAGCGTGGCCGGCGCGCCCAGGCAGGTCATCCAACACCGCCTGGCGCTGGCTGCGCTGCCCGCGAACACGCGCTACTTGCGCCTGCGCGCCGACGGGGCGCTGGGCCTGAGCCGGGTGCAGGCCGAGCTGGCCCAGGCCAGCCCCGCCGACACTGCCGCGCTCGACAGCGCGCGCTTCGAGCTGCGCGAAGACCAGCTCGACCTGGGCGCCACGCTGCCCATCGCGCGCATCGAGTTTCACCTTGGCGCCGGCAATGCGGTGGTGCCGGTGAGCATCGACCGGCGTGCCGAGCAGCCCGCACGCAGCGGCGCGGCGAACTGGGAGCCGATTGCCAGCCACACCGCATTCGTGCTGCTGCATGGCGGGCAGACCTTGCGTTCACCGGTGCTGGAGATGAACGACTTGCCGCTGCGCGAGCTGCGCTTTCGCAGCCATGGCAGCGCCGCGCCGCAAGCGGTGAGCCTGAGCTGGCGCGCGCCGCATTTGCTGTTCGCCGCCACGGGCGCGCCGCCGTATCGCCTGGCCATCGGGCGCGAGCGCGCGCTCAGCGTGGCGTTGCCGCGCGCCGCCTTGCTGCCCGGCTACCAAGACGGCGCTGAGTTCAAGTTGCCCAGTGCCACGCTTGGCGCTTTGGAGGTGAAGGCATCAAGCGGCACGCTGACCGACACCAGCCCGGAGCAGCGCCGCCGCTGGCTGCTGTGGGCCGCGCTGGCCGCTGCCGTGGCCGGCCTGGGCGCATTGGCGCGGAGCTTGATGCGCGAGATGCGCAAATCTGGCCAGGCGCGCTGAGTGCGGGTGAGTAAGTACCGCTTCACGGATGCGCCGGCCCGGCTCGATGCCGCACTGGCCCAAGGCGCGCTGGCGGTGAAGTGGCTGCCCAGCGCCATGAACATTGACCTGCGCGACACGCGGTTAAAGCCCTTGCGAAGACCAGCGCGCCGGGTTGGAAGCGCTGCGCGGGCACAACCCTTTGGCTTTTGATCTGGCCACGAAACGCAGCCTGCGGCTGGGCAGCCTGCGCTTGCGTGATGAAGTGTTCAACACCCGCCGGCACTTCACCTCAAACTCGACCCCAGCCTGATCCCACCCCCACGGAGCACACTTGAGCGACCACCCCAACCAATTTGCCCTGCTGCGCCAACGCCGCTTCGCGCCCTTCTTCTGGACGCAGTTCTTGGGCGCAGCCAACGACAACGTCTTCAAGTTCGCGTTCACCATGCTGGTGACCTACCGGCTCAGCGTGAGTTGGTTGCCGCCGGCCAAGGCTGGGTTGGTGATCGGCGCGGTGTTCATCGCGCCGTTCCTGCTGTTCTCGGCCACCGCGGGGCAGTTGTCCGACAAATATGACAAGGCCACCTTGACGCGCATGGTGAAGAACCTTGAGCTGTTCATCATGCTGCTGGCCGGCGTGGGGCTGTTCACCACCCAGGTGCCGCTGCTGTTGGGCTGCATCTTCCTGTTAGGCCTGCACAGCACCTTGTTCGGGCCGGTGAAGTACGCCTACTTGCCGCAGCACCTGGGTGAGCGCGAGCTGACCGGCGGCAACGGCATGATCGAAATGGGCACCTTCGTGGCCATCTTGCTGGGCAACGTGGTCGGCGGCATCCTCATCGCCCTGCCCGCCGCGGCCTGGCTGGCCGGCGCGCAAGCCGTGGCCGCGGCCTGCCTGGCGCTGGCGGTGGCCGGGCGGGTGGCGGCGCAGTACATACCGGCCACGCCGTCGACCGCGCCCGGCCTGGTGGTGAACTGGAACCCCTTCACCGAGACCTGGCGCAACCTCAAGCTGGCGCGCCAAGACATCGTCGTCTTCCGCTCGCTGCTTGGCATTTCATGGATGTGGTTCTTCGGCGCCGTGTTCCTGGCGCAATTCCCGGCGTTCGCCAAAGACGTGCTGCATGGCAACGAGCATGTCGCCTCGCTGCTGCTGGTGGTGTTCTCGGTCGGTGTCGGCCTGGGCTCGCTGTTATGCGAGACAATGAGC
>JAYUHT010000234.1:0-5393 GCA_043766725.1 Burkholderiales bacterium
GATCACCAAGGCACCGTTCAACCAGACCCGCACGGCATCGTCTGATTGCGTGCGCAGGCTGTAGGTGCCGGTGGCGGGTGGCAGCAGGCTGCCGACCCAGCGCACCGAGAAGTTGCTGACGCTGACGCTGCCGCCTGGCGACTTCTTCCAGTTGAAGTCAATGGCTTCCGGGCGCGTGAGCACCGGGGTGCCGCTGAGGCTGGTGTTGTTGAAGTACGAACCCAGCAAGCCCGTGCCGCTGCCCGCCGGCGCGGGCGCCGAGCCTTCATCAGCGCCGATTTCGCGCAGGTATGCCACCAGGTTCGACAGGGCAGCACCACCCGGCAGGCTCACGCCCCTGGTGTGTGCCAGCACGGCAGCTTCGAGCGTGGGCGCCGAGCCGTCGTGCAAGTAAGGCGCGGTGGCCCACACATCGCGCAGGGTGGGGGCGTCAATGCCATTCAGCGCGCTGCCCAAGCGCTGGCCGCTGCTGGGCTTGACCGTGCCCACGTCAATGGCGGTGGCCTCACCGCTGCCGGTGAAGGCCGTGCCGGCATGACAGGCAGCGCAGTTGAGGTTGGTGAACACCGCCTTGCCCGCCGCTGCCGCGCTGGACAGCGTGCTGGCGCTCGGCCGCGCCGGGCTCGGCGCGAAGGCATTGAGCGAGCCCACGTAGGCCGCCAAGGCATCCAGGTCAGACGACAGGCCGGCCTTTTTGGCGCCCAAGGGCTGGCTGCGTGTGCCTTCAAAGTAAACGGCATCGGCCATCAGCCCATTGCCACCGGCCAGGTTGCGGATCTGGCCTTCAAAGTCTTGCACCTCGTCGAAGTTGTTGCTCCAGTGCAGGAAGCCCTGGGCACCAGCGCGGCCGCGCAGGCTCACGGTGTTGCGCAGGCCTTCGCCCAGGCTGCTCAGGTCCCACACCCGGCCATCGTGGCCACCGTCGTTGTGGCAACTGGCGCAGCTCATGTAGCGGTCGCGCGCCAGGCGAACGTCGCGGGCATCGTAGAAAAATTGCTTGCCCTTGAGCACGCTGGCGCTGAGCTTCTCGTTGGCCACCGCGGCCATGTTGCCCAGCAGCGGCACGCTCAGGCTGCCCTGGTTCACCAGGGGGCGCAGGTCGTAGGCGCTGACCGTGCGGTCCATGAAATTGCTGACGTACAGCGTGCCGTTGTCAGCCGCCACGGCCAGGCCCTGCGGTGCCCGGCCGACATCAATGCGCATGATTTGGCGCCGCGAATGGGCGTCGATGATGGCCACTTCGCGGCTGGTTTCGAGTGCCACGAACAGCAGCACGCCGCGCGCATCGAACGCCACGGCGCTGGCGACGCTGGCGTTGTCGTGGTCAAGGCGTGTGGCCAGGTCTTCGCTGTTGCCGGCCAGAAGCAGGCGTGAGCTGACGGCGCGCACGGTGTTCTGGAAGTTCAGCGGCACCGTGTCGCGTGACTGGCCGCGCTTGACGTTGTCTTGCTTACTCGGCACGAAGGCCTGCGTGCCGTCGGGCGAGACGACCGCCGCGCCCAGGTAGTTGGGGATGCCGCGGCCCTGGTTCTCGGCGTCAGGGCGCTCGCTGTGCGCCAGAGTGATGGCCGCACCGAGTTGGGCCATGGTGGTGGTGTTGAGCTTGATCACTTCGGCCGCACCAGCACCCACCGCCGTGGTGCTTTCGCCCGCCATGGGCGGCGTGATGTAGCGCGACACATAGGCCGTGCTCGCATCGCCGGCCAGCGTGATGTGGCGCGGGTTGGCGCCCACAGCCAGGCTGGCGGTCTGGGCGTAGCTGGCGCTGTCGAACTTCAGCACCTGGCCGCTGCCTTCCAGCACCACCAACACGTGCCCGTTGCGCGAGGCCACGATGCCGAAGGGCTGCGAGCCGCGCGGCAGGGTGAGGGTGCGGCTCACCGCCAGCGTGGCCGGGTCGATCACGCTCACGGAACCGGCCAGCTTGTTGCTGACCCAGACCATGCCGTTGGCGGCTTGGGTCAGCGCGCGCGGCGCCGCACCGACGGCAATTTCCCTCAGCTTGCTGCGCGTCACCGCGTCGAACACCGAGACGGTGTCGTTGTCCTGGTTCACCACCCACAGCCGGGCATTGCCCGTGGCCGGCTGCTCGAGCAGTAGGTTGCTGGAGGCCACCGGCTTGCCCGCCGTGGCTGGCAGGTAGATGGTTTGCAGCACCGTGACCGTGACCTCGACGCCGCGGGCGTCGATGGCCGTCACGCTGACGTAGTACAGGCCGCCCTGGGCATAGGTGTGGGTGGCCGTGGGGCTGGATGAAAACCCCGTTGTGTTGCCGTCACCAAAATTCCACTTGTACTGGGTGTTCACGCCATTGCTGGTGCTGGCGCTGAACAAGGCGGTGCTGCCCGAGGTGGTGGCCGTGGGCTGGTCCAGGCTGAGTTGCAGGTTGCCGCTGGCGGGCAGCACATGCCAGACGAAGTTCTTGCTGTCGCTGTTGACGCCGTCGCTGACCGAAACCACCACGTTGTAGTTGCCCGGCGCCGTGGGGCTGCCGCTGATCAGGCCCGCGGCCGGGTTCAGGCTCAGGCCCACCGGCAGGCCGGTGGCCGAATAGGCGAGGGTGTCGCCGTTCGGGTCGCTGCCGGCCAATTGCAGGCTGACCGTGGCGCTGGCCTCGGTGTCTTGATCGCCCGGGTTGGTCAACACCGGGGTGATGGCCGGCGTCGGGTCGCTGGCGATGTTCATGCGCAGGATCTTGGCCACTGAGGGCACGCCGGCGCTGGTCAGCACGAAGAGCATGTAGAAGCCCGGCGGCGCGTCGGCGGCGCGTGCCGGTGCTTGAACAGACAACACGCCAGCGTTGTTGACGAAGGTCAGATCAACAAAGCGTTGCTCCATGTTGAAGCCATGTGTCACCGAGCCGGTTTTCACCAGCGCCACGCGGCTCACGGCCGCCGCGCTGGTGGTGTTGACGGTGAAGGTCTTGCCTACATCGAGCACCGTGGGTGCGCTGGTGATGTTGGGCCGCGCCGCCAGGCTGCCGCCGGCAGTGAACAGGTACGGTGGGAAGAACAACTCGGCATTCAGGTTCAACTGCGGCCCCGGCGCGCCGCCGCCGCCCACCAGCACCGTGGCATCGGGCAGCAAGATGGCCATGGAGTGGTACAGCCGCATCTTCTGGTACGTGGCGCCCAGCGTCCAGGTGCCGGTGGTGGGGTTCCAGATCTCGGCGTCGTAGCTGACGTTGTCGGCCTCGTTCCAGGTTCTGCTGCCGCCCGTGGCCAGCACCTTGCCGTCGGCCAGCAAGGTGGCGGTGCCTATGCGGCGCTGCTTGCTCATGCTGTTGGTGGCGGTGACCGTGGGGCTGGCGCCTCGGATGTCGATCACCACCGCGCCGTTGGAATTGCCGCCGAATTGCAGGATGCGGCCAGGTTGGAACATGGCCGCGCTGGCGTCGCTGCCACTGTTGGCGCTGTCCAGTGTGCTGCCCAGGATGGTGATGCTGCCGGCGTTGGCCGGGTCGACGACGTACATCTTGCCGTTGCTGTCGTAGCCGAACACACGGCCATCGGGGGCGACGAAGTTGCGCGGGAAGGTGCCGTCCAAGGCGCTGGTGTCCACGCCGGTGAGCGCGCGGAACGAGCCGGCAGTGGTGCGCACCTCGGGCATGTCTTGCCCGCCCAAGCCGCCCTGGATGTAGGTTTCACCATTGAGCAAGGTGATGGACGACGAGTACCAGCGCGCCCGGTTCATGTCGGCCGTGCGGGTGATGGCGTTGGGGCTGGTCAGGCTGATGAGGTTGGAGTTGTTGTTGGGGTTGTTGTCTGGCAGCACGGACGTGTCGCCGCCGGCGATGAACACGCTGCTGCCGTCGGGCAGCACCACTTGCGAGCTGCAAAACAGGTCGGTGCCGCCGCTGTTGTCTAGCGTGGTGTGGCCGCCGGTCAGGCCCCCGGCCGGGTCCCACAGGTCGTAGTGGCTGCCGGTCTGCACGCCGGTGGGCGAGGAGCCGTAGCTGAGCAGCCGGCCGTCGGGCAGAAGCACGGTGTGCAGCGGAATCAGCGGCCAGCTCACGACGCCCGAAAACATGCCGGTGATGTAGGCGCTGGCGGGTATCGGGTCGGTGGGTGTGAACGCCATGCTGGCCGATTCGCCGTCGCCCCCCGCGCTCAGGGCTCGCGCTTTGGGGCGCTCGGCGCTGCGGCCCTGGCCGGCATCTTGGCTCCCGCCGCATGAGACCAGCAGCACGGCGGCGGTCAACAGGAAACAGCGCGTCAGGCGCTCGGAGAAGTGGGGCATGCGCAGGCTCGTCTAGACAACAAATTGGGTTTGGCGACACGGTCGAGCGACTGATTCTTTGTTGCCGGCTGTTTGCGGCAATACAGGAAAGCTCGTGCAGCCCCTAGACAAGGGGGGGTTTCGGCCTGTACAGCCTGCTGTTTTGGCATCGGTTGTCGTTTTCTTGCCGACGACCCGGTCTCGCGGGAGGTCCGGCCGAGTCCTTTGCAGGCCCGACCAAAACTCAGACGCCTCCTAGAATGCTCCGCCCCTACCGCCCGCCACCCCAACAAGGCCCCCATGCCCCCTGGCCTGATCCGCATTCGCGGTGCCCGCGCCCACAACCTGAAAAACCTCGATCTGGACATCCGCACCGGCGAGATGACGGTCGTTACCGGCCCTTCCGGTTCAGGCAAGTCCAGCCTGGTGTTCGACACGCTGTACGCCGAGGGCCAGCGACGCTACGTGGAAACCTTCAGCGCCTACGCGCGGCAGTTTCTGGAGCGCATGGACAGGCCGGCGGTCGACCGCGTGGACGGCGTGCCACCGGCCATCGCCATCGACCAGACGAACCCGGTCCGCACCTCGCGCTCGACGGTCGGCACGATGACCGAGCTGAATGACCACCTGAAGCTGCTGTTTGCCCGCGCCGCGCAGTTGTTTGACCAGCAGACGGCGCAAGCCGTGCGGCATGACTCGCCGGAGACGATTTATTCGGATTTGATGGCCAAGGCACAGCTTGCTGACGATCCGCGCGTGGTGATCACTTTTCCCGTGGAGTTGCCCGAGACAGTGACGCCAGCCGAGGTGGAGCAGTGGCTGTCGGCCAGCGGCTTCACCCGGGTGCAGGCCGAGCGCATCGTCAACCACCGCAAGGTGCTGGATGTGGTGGCCGACCGGCTGCGGCTGGCCGGCGCCGACAAGGTGCGGGTGGTCGAGGCGCTGGAGTTGTCGCTCAAGCGCGGCAGTGGCCGGGTCAATGTGTATGCCCTCCAAGAAGCCGGCGAGCCCGAGCTGTGGCGCTATTCCACCGGCCTGCATTGCCCTGACAGCGACCGGCGCTATGCCGATCCGCAGCCGGCCTTGTTCAGCTTCAACTCGGCCTTTGGCGCCTGCGAGGCCTGCCGCGGCTTTGGCCGGGTGATCGGGGTCGACATGGGGCTGGTGATCCCCGA
>JAYUHT010000235.1:0-5373 GCA_043766725.1 Burkholderiales bacterium
TACAGCGCCGGCAGGCTCAGCAGCGTGAGCGCCGTGGCCACCACCAGCCCGCCCATGATGGCCACCGCCATCGGCCCCCAGAACACGCTGCGCGACAGCGGGATCATAGCCAGCACCGCCGCCGCCGCGGTGAGGATGATGGGCCGGGCGCGGCGCACCGCAGCGTCAACCACGGCGTCCCACGCCGCCACGCCGCGTGCGCGATCTTGCTCGATCTGGTCGATCAGGATCACCGCGTTGCGCATGATCATGCCCATCAGCGCGATCACGCCGAGCAGCGCCACGAAGCCGAACGGCCGGTTCAGCACCAGCAGCGCCAGCGCCACGCCGGCAATGCCCATGGGCGCGGTGAGGAACACCAGCACCGAGCGGCTGACGCTGTGCAACTGGAGCATCAGCAGCGTGAACATGATGAACAGCATCAGCGGCACGCCCACCGCGATCGAGCCCTGGCCCTTGGCGCTTTCCTCCACGGCGCCGGCCACGTCAATGCGATAGCCCGGTGGCAGACGAGCGCGCAAGGGTGCGAACAGCGGGTCGACCTGCGCCGTGACCGTGGCACCTTGAACGCCATCGATCACATCGCCCTGCACGGTGACGGCGTAGTCACGCCCTTCGCGCCACAGCACGCCGGGCTCCCAGGCAAACTGGCCGTGCACGACTTGCGCCAGGGGAATGCTGCGCCCGCTGGCGGCGGGCACGTAGGCGCTGGCCAGGTCGCTGATGGCGTTGCGCTCTTGCAGCGGCTGGCGCAACACGATGTCGATCAGCGCGTCGCCATCGCGGTACTGGCCCACCACGCTGCCGTTGTTGATGGTGCGCGAGGCCTGGGCGATGGCCTGGCTGCTCACGCCCAGGGCGCGCGCCTTGTCTTGGTCCACTTCCAGGCGCAGCACCTTGACCGACTCATTCCAGTTGTCGTTCACCCCGCGCAAATTCGGGTTGGCGCGAAGGATGGCTTTGGCCTCATCAGCCAGTGCGCGCAACTTGGCCGGGTCGGTGCCGACGATGCGGAACTGCACCGCATACGGCACCGGCGGGCCGTTGGGCAACAGCTTGACGCGGCCGCGCGCTTCGGGGAATTCAGCCGCCAGCATGGCGGGCAACGCCACGCGCAGCCGGTCGCGCTCGGCCATGCTCTTGGGAATCAGCACCATCTGGCTGAAATTGGTTTGGGGAAACACCTGGTCGAGCACCAGCACGAAGCGCTCGGCGCCGCTGCCCATCCAGGTGGTGACATGCTCCACGCCGGCCAGGTTGCGCACGCGCTGCTCCACCCGCCTCGTCACCGCTTCGTTGGCGGCCATGCTGGTGCCTTCGGGGTACCAAAGGTCGACCAGCATGTCCAGGCGGCTTGAATCAGGAAAGAACTGCTGCTGCACCTTGCCCATGCCGGCCAGGCCGAGCAGCAGCGTGCCAACAGTCAAACCAATCGTTAACCAACGGTGGTTCACGCACCAGCCCACCATGGCGCGAAAGCGCAGGTACAGCGGCGTGTCGAACAACTCGTGCGGCGCGCCGGCTTCGGGTGCATGCTTGGGCAGCCGCAGCAGCCGCGTGCCCAGGTAGGGCACGAAGTAGACCGAGGTCAACCACGAAATGAGCAAGGCCGCGGCGGTGACGGCAAAGATGGCGAACGTGTACTCGCCCACCGCCGACTTGGCCAAGCCGATGGGCAGGAACCCCGCCGCGGTGATGAGCGTGCCGGTGAGCATGGGCATGGCCGTGGCCTCGTAGGCAAAGGTCGCGGCGCGCAGCTTGTCATAACCCTCTTCGAGCTTGCGCACCATCATCTCCACCGCAATGATGGCGTCGTCAACCAGCAAGCCCAGGGCGATGATCAATGAGCCGAGCGAAATTTTGTGCAGACCAACGCCGGCATAAAACATCACGATGAAGGTGATGGCCAGCACCAGCGGAATCGTCACCCCCACCACCGCGCCGGGGCGCCAATCGAGCCGCAGCGGCTTGAAGTGCAGGCCCAGGCTGATGAAGCTCACCAACAGCACGATGACCACCGCTTCCATCAGCACCGCGATAAATTCATTCACCGAGCGCGACACCACTTGCGACTGGTTCTGGAATTGCGCCAGCTCCAGGCCCAGGGGCAGCTCGGTGCGAATGCGCTTGGTGGCTGTTTGCAACGCATCACCCATGCGGATGATGTCGCCGCCCTTGGCCATGGACACGCCCAGGCCGATGACCTCGCGGCCCTGGTGCAGCATCTTCACCTGCGGCGGGTCGATGTAGCCGAGTTCGATTTTTGCGATATCGCCCAGGCGCAAGCTGGCGTTGCCGGCGCGGATGGGCAGCGCGCGCAGTTCGTCCACCGAATTGAACTGGCCGCTCACGCGCACCTGCACCAGGTCGGTCGGCGCCTTGATGGTGCCGGCGGCTTCGACCGCGTTTTGCTGCCCCAACTGGGCCAGCACCTGGTTGAAGTCCAGGCCAAGCTGCGCCAGGCGGCGTTGCGAGATTTCGATGTAGAGCTTTTCCTCCTGCACGCCGAACAACGCCACCTTGTTCACGTCGGGCACGCGCAGCAGTTGCTGGCGCACCTGTTCGGCATGGGCCTTCAGTTCGCGCGGGCTGAAGCCGTCGGCGCTGAGGGCGAACATCGAGCCATAGACATCGCCGAACTCGTCGTTGAAGAACGGGCCCTGAACGCCCGCGGGCAGCGTGCCGCGAATGTCTCCAATCTTCTTGCGCACCGTGTACCAGAGCTGCTGCACATCGCGCGGCGGCACGGAGTCTTTGAGCTGAAAGATGATCAGCGCCTCACCCGGCTTGCTGTAGCTGCGAATCTTGTCGGACTGCGGCACTTCCTGCAGCACCTTCTCCAACTTGTCCACCACTTGCTCGGCCACCTGCTGCGCCGTGGCGCCAGGCCAAAACACGCGCAGGGCCATGGCGCGAAAGGCAAACGGCGGGTCTTCGTCCTGGCCGAGCTGGAAGTAGGCCGCCGCGCCGAGCAGCATCATCACCACCAGCAGGTAGCGGGTCAGTGCCGGGTGGTCCAGTGCCCAGCGTGAAATGTTGAAGCGCGATGCGCCCGGCGCTGTGGTGTTGTCTTGAGTCATGGCCGCGCCTTACTTTGCCGCGCGGCTGGCCGCCGGTGCCGGCTGCAGCGTTGCCACGGGCTCTTCGTACAGCCGCACCACCTGCCCGGGCGTGAGCACGTGCACGCCCGCGGTGACCACGCGCTGGCCGGGTTGCAGGCCCGAGGCGATGATGGCTTCATTGCCATCGGCCCCGGCCACCACCACGGGGTGCAACTGCACCTTCATCGTGGCCGGGTCCAGCAGCCAGACATGGCTGGCGCCTCGCTCCTCCTTCAGCGCTGAAAGGGGCAGCTTGATGGCGCTGGCCTGGCGCGGCAAGTCCATCGCCACCGTGGCGGTCTGGCCCAGGCGCAGGCCGGCGGGGTTGCCGACATCGAGCTTCACCGCGAAGGTGCGGGTGGCGGCGTCGGCGGCGGCGGACACTTCACGCACCTTGGCCGGCAGCGGCTTGGCCGAGGTATCCCAAAGGCGCACGCTGAACGCGGTGTCCGATGCAGCCAGTTGTTTGATCCGCTCAACCTGGTCTTCAGGCACGGCAAACACCGCGTCACGGGGGCCATCGAGCGCCAGGCGCAGCACCGCGGCGCCGGCCGCCAGCACCATGCCGGGTTCGGCCTCCACGGCGGTGACCACGCCGCCGGCGCTGGCCACCAAGCTGGTGTAGCCGGCCTGGTTGCCCATCATGCCGGCGTTGGCGCGCGCCTGGTCGAGCTGCGCCTGGGCGGCCTTCAAGGCCATGTCGCGCCGGTCGAGTTCGGCCGAGCTGATGAAGCCCTGCTCGCGCAGTTCCTTGAAACGTTTGAAATCAGCCGCAGCCATGTCGAAACCGGCCTGCGCTGAAGCCGTTGCGGCCTTGGCTGCATCTGCACTGAGCCTCATGTCCAACGGGTCGAGTTGCGCCAGCATTTGGCCCGCGCGCACGGTTTGGCCCACCTCCACCTGCCGCTTGAGCAGCTTGCCGCCGATGCGAAAGCCCAGCCGGGCTTCGCTGCGCGGCTTGATCTCGGCGGCAAATTCCTGGCTGCCACCCAACTGGGCTGCACCCACCACCACGCTGCGCACGGCGCGCACTGGTTCAGGCACAGCCGCTGGGGGCGAACAGGCGGCCAAGGCGAGTGCGGCAAGAAGGGCCGTCAGGGCCATCAGAAAATAGGGGCGGCTGGGCAAATCCGTCATGTGATCTCCAACTTTCTGAGGTTGATGTTATTAATGACTGACGGGTCAGTACTGTAGTCACGCCCTGTTGCGTTGTCAAACTTGGAGGCCAAGACACTTCAGTCAGCCCGGTTGCGAGCCGCCTGGCGGTCTCGCCATTGCGTGCGGGGTTGCACGCTGTGATGCACTGTGGTGCACGCGCGGTGCACGCAGCGCTGCCCCGACAATCCGCCGCGTGAGCATCGACCATTACGAGAATTTTCCCGTCGCCACGCTGTTGTGCCCGGCCGCCATCCGCCCGGCGGCGGTGGCGTTGTATCGCTTTGCCCGCACGGCCGACGACCTGGCCGATGAAGGCGACGCTGCTGCGGCAGCGCGGCTGGCCGACCTGGCCGACTACCGGCATGAACTCGTGGCCGCGTTGGCCGGGCAACCCGGCGCGGGCCGCTGGCCAGCCATCTTCATGCCCTTGCGCGCCGCCATTGAGCAGCACGAGCTGCCCAGCCAGCCGCTGCACGACCTGCTCGATGCCTTCGAGCAAGATGTTCGCAACCCGGCCTACCCAAACTGCGCCGCCTTGCTCGACTACTGCCGCCGTTCAGCCAACCCGGTGGGCCGGCTGATGCTCCATCTGCATGGCGTGGGCGACGCGCAAAGCTTGCGCGAGTCCGACGCGATCTGCACCGCGCTGCAACTCATCAACTTCTGGCAAGACTTGAGCCTGGATCAGCCGCGCGGGCGCAACTACGTGCCGCACAGCGATGCCGCCCGCCATGGCCTGTCAACCCAGGCGTTAGCCGCCCTGCCCCATGCCCAGACGCGCCCGCTGGTGCAAGACTTGTGCGTCTGGGCCGAAGCCTTGATGCACACCGGTGCGCCGCTGGCGCTGCGCCTGCCCGGCCGCGCCGGCTGGGAGTTGCGCCTGGTGGTGCAGGGGGGGCTGCGCGTGCTGGAGAAGATTCGCGCCATGGACCATGCCGCGCTGCTGCGCCGCCCACGCCTGACCCGCCTGGACGCGCCCTTGCTGCTGTGGCGCGCCCTGGCCATGCGCACGCGAGCGGCCGCCGCCCGGGCCGCGGCATGACGCCGCAGCAGTATGTGCAAGACAAGGCGGCGCGCAGCGGCTCTTCGTTCTATTACGCCTTCGCGTTCCTGC